>CBDTVJ010000250.1:0-6267 GCA_965363655.1 uncultured Halieaceae bacterium
GCCAACGCGCGAATTAAATCTGGACAGGATTTGACGCTGGTTCGCGCCACATCAGCCAAATGGGGGGAGCCGAGGCAGTAAGCCTGATTTTCCTCAGTACCTTGAACCCGTGGCCTTCATAAAAGCGCAGGTTCTCCTGCTTGGAGTTTTCCAGGTAGGCGGGAACCCCTTCCTCATCGCAAGTCCGCAACATGTGGGATATCAGGGCGGTTCCAAGCCCCTGGCCCTTGTGTTCCGGCGTGACACCGATGGCGAACAAATAGTAGTGCGGTTTTTTTGGGTGGTAGCGCTCGGTCTTGATGCCGCTTATCGACGTGCGGTATAGACCTTTCAGGCCGCCCAGGCGTAGCACCTTTACCACACTCGCAAAGCGGACAGGCCAATTCAGGTGCTGATCCGGGCCCAACCAGGCGGCGATGCCACGGCCCTGGGCATCCAGGTAGGTCAGTTGGTGCGGTATGAAGGGCGGCAAGGTGACTTCAAAAAATGTTTCGAGTGAGCTGGGCTCGTTGCAGCACCAGTTGATTACCGGGTCATCGTGAAATGCGCTGGCCAGTACACGAATAGCCTTCTGCTGGTTGTGACTGCCCACCAATTCAAAAATCATTGTTGCACCTTTAACCTCCCGTGTCGGCCATGGTAACCACACACTGTTAGCAGCCACAAGCGTGCATGCGTGTATTTGATGTTCCCCGTGTCAGAGCCGGGGTTCAGAATGCTGTCTTTTATGGGGTGCCGACCTTGAGTGCACCGTGCAAAGAGGGCAGGAGGAGCGGGCATGCAGAAACGCATAACCGGGTTGCTAAATGGGGTGAAAGCTGGAGAACCGCAAGGGGATGCCCGTGAAAAACTGCCAGAGGCAGCGCAGGAACCAGCGAGGAAAGAGGGTGGAATCACCGAGATCAGTGATGAGGATTACCGCTCTTTTTGCTACCCCTGTTACGCATTGGAAGAAGCGCTGGACCGCAAGCGGGGCAAATAGCACCCTGTTTGCGGTCCGGCCGGAGCAAGTTACTCCTGGGGAGTAATGGTGTTGATGTGGTCCAGTGCCTCGCTGTATTCCGTCAGCAGCCGGTACATGATGTCGCGGCAGGACTCGATCGAATTGATCTGGCCCACCACCTGGCCTACCGGGTTGAATGCCACTTTCTGGCAATCGCCGCTGCCGGCATAGCGATGCGAGCGCCGCACTGCGTCAAAGGTCAGGTAGCCCTGTAAAGGCATGGGCAGTGGATCGGGCGTGTCCTCGCGCTCCCAGGCCTCGGTCCATTCGTTCTTCAGCACGCGCGCTGTCTTGCCGGTGAAGGAGCGTGAGCGCACCGTGTCTTCGGACGTCGCTGCCATATACGACTCGCGCTGTGCAGGCTCGGCGTTGGCCTCTTCCGAGTTCAGCCACATGGAGCCCATCCACACGCCCTGTACCCCCATGCTCATGGCGGCCAGGATCTGGCGGCCGTTACCGATACCACCGGCGGCCAGAACCGGCAGCGGTGCTACCGCGTCGACCATCTGTGGCCACAGAATGACCGAGGTCACCTCACCGGCGTGACCGCCACCCTCGGAGCCCTGGCAGATAATAAAGTCCAGCCCGGCTTTCTTGTGCGCGATACCGTGCTTCAGGCGCCCGGCGAGGGCGCCGATCAAGCGGCCGGAATCATGTACCTGTTTTACGATGTCAGCAGGGGGAGTGCCCAGGGCGTTGACGATCATGCGGCATTTGGGCCGGGTCAGGGCTTCATCCACCAGTAACTGTGCCTGTACCGCAGAAAAACTGAGACTGACTTCGTCGTCCTTGTCAGGCCATTCGGGAACACCGGCATCGGACATCAGTTTTTCCGCGAACTCACGGTGCTGCTGGGGAATGGCATCCTGCAGCATGGCAACCAGTTCTTCCGGGCTGGTTTTGTCCATGCCCTCGTACTTCTGCGGAATCGCGGTGTCCACGCCGTAGATATGGTCGCCGATATGCGCGTCGATCCAATCCAGTTCTTCCTTCAGTTTATCTGCAGAGAAGCCGACCGCTCCCAGTACCCCGATACCACCTGCCTTGCTCACGGCAACAACCACGTCGCGACAGTGGGTAAAGGCGAAAATGGGTGTTTCTATGCCCAGTTCTTTACAAAAATCAGTTTGCATACGTTTCCTCGATCATCTCAGTGCGAAAGGACAGTCCTTTGACTGTACCCATAATAAAGTAATCCGCCAGGCGGCAGAATGACGCTAGAGGCCGAGAAGACTAGCAAAAATTGACTCTATGGAATATGCCGTGCCCGGTAGGGGGTGTCGGGCGAGCTAGCGGCGAGGAGAATCCTCGCAGCAGACTAGTGTTCGCTGTCGGTGAAGAGGCTTTGGGTGCAGTGGGGTGCTTGCGCTACCTGCTCGTGCAGGGGAGCCAACGATTCACTGCGGTTGGCATCTTCCTTGACCCGCGCGAGGTGGCGTGAGTAATTTTGTTCTACCTGCTGGCCCATAACATCCATCCAGTCCAGGTGTTGATCCCACACTTCCTCTTTAAGGTTTTGGGGCTTCTTGAGCTTTTTGTAATCCATTTTATATAACACCAATCCGAACCCTGTTGTTACTGCAACACAAGGAAAAACACAGAGCAACGTTAGAAGCGGGAAAGCGTGAGCCAGTTCCCTTGTAGGAAGGTGTTTTGTGAAATAGTTGGCTAAAAAAATTCGGTAAAAATTGGCTATTGCCGGCTTTGCTGCGACATTACTCGGAGCGCAAAGCCTCGATCGGATCCAGCCCCGCCGCGTGCATTGCAGGAGAAATTCCGGCGGCAAGGCCAACGCCACAACTGAGGGCCAGTGAAGCGAGCATATAAAACGGCTGTAGCGAAATTGGCAGCCCGGGAACGAAGGTGTTCATGGATATGACCAGCACGGCGACAATACTGACACCCAGCAGGCCGCCCAGACCCGACAACAGCACCGCCTCGCCCAGGAACATCCACAGGATCTGCCGGCGGGTACAACCCACCGCGCGCAGCAGACCGATCTCCTGGGTTCTCTCCTGCAGCGCGGTGGTCATGATCGTGAGCACGCCGACGCCACCGACCACCAGGGCGACGCCGCCCAGGGCGCCCACCGCCATTTTCAGCATGGACAATATCTTGTCGAGGGTAGACAGCATGTCTTCCTGGGTGAACAGGGTAAAGTCTTCATCGCCGTGTCGCTGGATCAGTGCCTTCTGGATACGATCACGCATCTCGGGTGAGGTGGTGGTCTCCTTGAAGATGACATCGATCTCCATCAGGCTTTCCTTGTTGAACATCTGCATGGACAGGTCGGCGGGTATATAGATCGCGTCGTCCAGGTCAAAGCCCAGTAATTGTCCCTTGCTCTCCATCACCCCGACCACACGAAAACGGGTGCCGCCAACGCGCACATAGGCGCCCAGGGGGTTGCGGTTGCGAAACAGCTCCTCCCGCACCCGTGAGCCCAGTACGGCGAAGTAGCGCGAGTTCTCCAGGTCATCATTAGGCAGGAAGCGACCCAGGGCGACATTGAATTTCCACGCCCTGTCCATATCAGGACCGACACCGTAGACGTCGGTGTCGCGACTGAAGCGGTCACCCTCGATTTTTGCCGTGCCCTGTAACAGCGGGACCACCGCATCCACATGGGGTAGCCGGCCGAGTAGCCTGGCGTCTTCCAGTGACAGGGGGCGGATGGTAGTGAGTAGCGGCGACAATCCCGCGGTGCTGGTCTTGCCCGGTGTGACGGCGATGATGCGCGTGCCAAACTGGGAGAAGCTGTCCATCATATAGGTGCGAATGCCTTCACCTATAGAGGTGAGCATGGTCACTGCGGCGATGCCGACACTGATGCCCAGGGCTGTCAACAGGCTGCGCAGGCGGGCGGTGGTGACCGCTTGAAATACCCAGCGCAGCCAATCACTCAGTAACATAAGCGCTCACTTCTTACCCAGTGCATCGACTGGCTCCATAGTCGCTGCCTGCTGGGCTGGCAGCCAGGCGAAGACCAGCGCCGTACCCACTGCCAGGCCGAAGGCGGCCCACAGCGCCCAGGCGGGCGTGATAAACGGCACCGAGGGATACAATTTTTTTCCCAGTGCGACTATCAGCGTGCCCACCAGCATACCCAACAGGGCTCCGGCGGTGGCGATCAACGCGGCCTCAGTAAGGAACAGGGTGCGTACCTGCGCTGCCGGCGCGCCCACCGCTTTGAGCAGGCCGATTTCCGCTGTGCGCTGCTTCACCGACATCAGGGTGACGTTCATGACCAGAATGCCCGAGACCACCAGGCTGATCGCGGCGATCCCCGCTACCGCCAGGGTCATGACCTGCAGTATATCGTCGAAGGTGCTGAGCATGGCGTCGGGGCTGGTAACGGTAACGTCCTGTTCGCCGTCGTGCAGTTCCTGCATGCGTTGGGAGATGGCGTTTTTGACTGCCTCCACCTGGTAGTTCTCTTCCACTTTAAGCATGACGCGGAACACGCCGTGCACGTTGAATACCGCTTGCGCTGAGGCGACGGGAATGAAGATGGCTTCGCTGAGATCTGCACCGAAGGAGTCAGCGCTGCCGGATAACACGCCGATGACGCGAAAGCGATAATCCCGCAAGCGGACCCACTGACCGATGGCCCGTTGGTTGTCGAACAGTTCCTGCTTCAGTTTCTGGCCGATGACCGCCACCGGTCTGCCCTGGTCCAGCGGAGTGTCGGGTAGATTACTGCCCTGGCCAATTTCCATCTGGCGCAGGTCGAAGAGCGCGGCGGTGGTGCCCACCACGATACTGTCCCTTTCGCGAGATTTGTAAGAGACGGGGCCATTGCCCATTACCAGCGGCGCAAGATCGGTGACACCCGGGACGGTGCGCCCCAGCACCGCGACATCTTCCAGGGTAATGGCGCGGGCGGCTGCGCCGGTGATCGGCGGCATGCCACCGGTGGTTTCCTTCCTGCCCGGGTAGAGGATGACAGTGTCCTTGCCCAGGTAGGCGAATTCCCCCATCACATAACCGCGGGCGCCTTCGCCCAGCGCGGTCAGGACCACCACGGCACCGACTCCAAGGCCCACAGCGGTGAGCAGCATGATGCTGCGAAAGCGCTGGCGTTGCAGGGCCAGCAGGGTATAGCGCACCAGGTCAAGCGGGCGCATGGTGTGTCTGCTTCTGTGCTTTGATCACATCGCTGGCCACGGCGCCATCGACCATGCGGATCTGGCGTGCCGCCCGACTACCCATATCGGCATCGTGGGTAACGACCAGCAGGGTGAGTCCCTCCCGATTGAGGTTTTCAAGAATCTCCGTTACTTCCGCTCCGGAACGGGAGTCCAGGTTGCCGGTGGGTTCGTCTGCCAGCAGGATGGCGGGCTGCATGACAATGCTGCGGCCTATGGCCACCCGTTGGCGCTCTCCGCCGGACAACTGATTGGGTAAGTGATGGGCGCGGGCTGCGATACCCAGTTTTTCAAGGATATCGTCCACCGCCGCATGGCGCTGACGCGGTGGGATGCCGGCCAGCATCATGGGCAGCTCGATATTTTCCCGGGCCGACAAGCGCGCGATCAGGTGGTAGGACTGGAAGACAAAGCCGATCTGCTCGCGCCGCAGACGGGCCCGTTCGTTTTCGTCCAGCGACATGGTGTCCATACCATTGAGCAGGTAGCGGCCGCTATCCGGGCGGTCGAGCAGGCCCAGCATGTTCAGCAGGGTGGATTTACCCGAGCCTGAAGGCCCCATGACAGAGAGGTAGTCACCCTGTTCTATACGCAGGTTGACGTCTTGCAGTGCCCGGACCTCGCTATCGCCCAGGATAAAAGTCTTGTTAACGTCCTGGACTTCAATCATCCCGGGCTACAACGTCAAGGCCATCCGCGAGACCCTGCACATCCAGCGACAGCACGATCTCATCGCCGGCACTGAGATTGCCGGTGACCTCGGTAAAGTTCCAGTTGCGGATGCCGACTTCCACAGTGACCAGTTCCAGGGTGCCACTGGCGCGGTCATAGCGATAGACCTGGTTATTCTCCATGACTGCTTCGGTGGGTACGCGCAGTACATCGTTGTGGGTTTGTAAAATGATATCGATATCGGCGCTGTAGCCTACCAGTAACCTGTCACGCACTTCCGGGTCGTCGAACAGTACATCGATTTCCACGGTGCGTGCCTGTTTTTCAAAATCCAGCACATAGGGCGCGATACGGTCCAGGGTGCCCGGGAAGTTCTCCCCGCGGAAGGCGTCCAGGCTCACCCGCGCAGGCAAGCCTGTGTGCAAATCGCCGGCGTCCACTTCA
>CBDTVJ010000251.1:0-6250 GCA_965363655.1 uncultured Halieaceae bacterium
TCGTCACCGCCCAGAAGCGCGCGGAGAATGTTCAGGATATCGCAGCCACTGTTAACGTGGTCACTGGCGATGACATAGAACGCTTCCAGGCCTTCGATTTTAACGCTATTGCACAGCAGACGGCGGGACTGACACTGGCCAGCCCCAATGCTCGTAACAGCATAATTTCGATGCGCGGTGTGAGTGTAGACCCTGAATCCGGCGCTTCCGCTGCGGTTGACCCGTACTGGAATGATGCCGTGGTAAGACCTGACGTGGCCTTTACCGCGCTCTACGACCTGGAGCGGGTGGAAGTGCTGCGTGGCCCCCAGGGTACCTTGCAAGGCCGCACCTCCCCTGGTGGCGCCATCAATCTTATTACCCAACGGGCTACCCTGATGGAATCCAGCGGTTATATACAGGGCAGCGCGGCTGATAACGACGGCTTTAACGGCCAGTTCGCCTACGGCATGCCGCTCATAGAAGATAAACTGGGCGTGCGTATTGCAGGAGTCTACGAAACCAACAACGGTGCTAATGTAAAAAATATCACCACCGGTTTCGATGACCAGGAAGCAAAAACCAAGTCCGCGCGGCTCAGCACCGTGTGGCAGGTGACCGACACCTTCAACGCCGAACTGATCTACCAATGGCTGGATAATGATACGGACGACCCCAAGGCCATGACCGGCATGGACGAGCTGGGTGTAAGACCCACCCTCAAATCAGATGACCGCAAGGCCCTGGCACCAACTAACAACGCAGGCGAATTTGATATTGATGCCCTGGCCAACCTGATTATGAACTGGGAAGTTATGGAGCATGAAGTCACCGGCATCATTTCCTACCAGGATACGACCAAGCATTACCAGGAAGAAGTCGATCGGGCAAATTCGATCAACTCGTTCGATGGCACTCCCACGGAAACCCCTACCAACCAGAACTCTGTTACGGATACTAAAAGTACCTCGTACGAGTTGCGCGTTGCTTCTATGGGCAACGACTTCTGGGACTACATGGTCGGCCTGTATTACAAGGACCAGAATACCGACACTGAGTTTTTTGCTAACAGTCAAGTATTCCCAACAGGCCTTGGTTTCGCGACACAATCAGTCATCCCGGTCTATGCCAATGACGCCGCCATTTTTACCTTCAATACCTTCTACCTGACGGACAGCCTGCAGCTGGAAGTCGGCCTGCGTTATACGGACTATGACAACTTCCGCCGGACCGATGTGTTTTTTAGCGGCCTGAACTACCTGCCACCGAGCCTGGAGATATTCGAGGACGCGATAATCGCTGACTTTGAATCAAGATTCCCTCTAGTGGCAGTGCCCGAGAGCGAGACAGATCCGCAGGATGACGCCTGGACCGGCTCGTTAAAACTGCGCTGGGACTATACCGATGACATATCAGTGTATGGCTCCTACAACCGCGGTTACCGCAATGGCGGCATCTCGATCAGCCCTGGGCCTGGCGGGGCGCTGGTAGGCGTCGACAACCTGCTCTATGACAGCGAAGACAGCGACGCCTTCGAGCTTGGCTTCAAGAGCCGCCTGCTGGATGGCAGAGCCACCCTCAATGGCGCCCTGTACTACCAGAAATTCGACGGCTACCAGGGTTTCGTACGCGGTCTACAGGTACTCGATGCGGAGGGCGCACCTGTAGACGTGCCGGGCGGCATCGTGTTCAACGGCGATGCGAACATCTGGGGTGTGGAACTGGAAGGTCGCATACTGCTGACCGAAACCTGGAACGCCGGTGGCTCAATGAGTTACAGCAAGGGCGAGTGGGATGGCGCAAGCAAGCCCTGTAATGAGCGTGAACCGGGCGAGACGCTGGGTAGCTGCGACATTGATGGCGACGCACTGGGCGGTGAGCCGGAGTGGTCCCTGTCACTGAACTCCGAGTACTACTTCCCGCTGGAATCTACCGAGCTTTACGTACGCGGACTGTTCAAGTACACGGATGATCGCCTTAACACCGATGCCTCCGCGGGCCTGGGCAACACCATGGGCGAATTCAAGTCTTACCAGACCCTGGATCTTTTTGCAGGCTGGCGCAGCAGCTCATTCACCTGGGATGTCTCCGTATGGGCCAAGAACGTGACCGACGAAGACGAGATCATTTTCCAGCGTGGACCGGATCAATATGATAACCAGCTGAGTGGTGGTTCCTACACCCAGACCAACATCCTGCAGGAGCGCACCCTTGGCATGACGGCGCGCTACAACTTCTAGGATTAATCCGGGCGATACCCTGAGGGCGGCTTTCGAGCCGCCCTTTTTTGTCTCCGAATTCCGGCACAACCGGCCTCACACCTGATGGACTGGCTGTTTGTCGCGTAACCGGATAATGCTGAGATGACGCCGTTGGTGTTCGATGAATAAACGGCGCGGATCAGGGAATAGAATCCACAGGCAGTCCATGCTGTTCAAAGCAGGCCTGCCATCCACCTGCCTCATAGGTTGCCGTGTCGCAAGGACTTGCCACCGGTACATAGGGCATCATTTCATCCGCCACAGCTTTACCATCGACCGCATCTGCAATCGCTTTAATGTAAGGGTTTTCCCTGTATACAAAGCGATACTGTAACTGCCCATCCAGGTAAGGCCCCCAATCCAGCCAGGTGGCCTTGCCCTGTTCCAGATTCGAGGGCCGGTCAACCTGCCTGGACACTACCAGTGTATAAAAACCATCGTCATCCCGGGACAAGTCGTTTTCCAACAGGCACTGATTGGCTCCGCCATTCCAGAAGTTATAGCTACAAAGATTGTAGAGCCGCACGTCCTTGCGCGGGGACGCCGGGGATTCACCCTGGCGGGTGTCAGGGGCCGACAGGTATTTTCCCCGCACCACAAACAGTTTGCCGTAGCGGCTGCTGTAATGCGTGGCCAGGTATTGCACGTCTGCATTGGCCAGTGTGTCAGAAGGGGCATCAAAGTTTGATGAGGTGGTCCATCTGGCCGGATTGCGCGCCCGGTGGTCAATGACACGCAGTGCCGGAAAAACCTTTTGAGTCTCTATGGGTGCACTGTCAGTTGCAAAAAGCTCACACTGGGGGTATTTGCGGACCAATTCACCATCGGAATCATAAATGCTGACCGCGGGAAGGGGCACACCGCCAGACCCTGGAATATTGCCTGCATCGACGTGATACATACGCAGTAGATTCACCACAAACCTGTTGCTGCTTACGCCATCCTTGCGAACTCCCACATAACGCGTATTCACCTCGGGCTCATCGGGGGGTGCGCCAAACACCAGCGACGCCGTGTATAAATTCGCAGCGCCTGATACCGCCACCTCCCGATAAGGGTTAACACTGCCCTGGTCGGGCTGCAACTCCTCGTCGCGCAACGTCGGCAGATTATTGAGATCCATATCATTGGGATGAAAGGCAAAGTAACGGGCCTCAGGATACTGGCCGTGGAACTCCACCCTGCCACCGGGCTCCACCACCAGGGCTCCCTTGATCGTCTCAATGCCAAAAAAAGACGCCCATTTTGAAATCAGGAAATTCTGGCCAAAGTAGTTGGAACCGGCGATGTCCGGCAAATTAGGAAAGTGGTTGAAGGTCAACGGTGTACCCAGGCGGGGCCAACCGGGACAGAGCCCCCCGTCATCGGGTGAATCGGCCTCACGCCAGGCCCTGCCTCCCAGGTCCAGCCCGCAGTGCGCAGCAATAAAGTCCGTGACACGGCCTTCGCTGCCAATCAATTGCGGTGCGCTTAGCTTATCGAAGGTCTCGATCATGCTTTGCTCACCACTCACCGCACGTGCCCAGGCATCAATCGTATCGTGAATCCTGGCCAGGTCATCACGCAAGGTGGGCGGGGATCGTTCGAGGAGGTTCTTGACTACAAGGGCGTGGCCATCCAGTTCAGCCAGGCCGTCAGTGGCGACACTCCCGGCGTTGACATCCGCCAGAGTGTCACAGAAGCCCTGGATTTGCTCCGGGGTATCGCTCTGACCACAGGCCGTCATTACCAGTAACGCACAGCACCACACACTTCGATGTACGACTCCGGCTAACTTCCTGTGAGCGAGGCCAGCCAAGGTCAAAGCTCAGGGATGATTTTCGCAAACTCCTCAATCATAGGCATCACAATCTCCGGCTTGTCCCAGTTCTCCATCCCCACACCAATGTTACAGCGATCAATCCCCATATCGCGGTAGGACTTGAGCAGGTCCGCTGTCACCGGCGCCATCACCACCAGCGTAATTTCAACATCATCCGGATCGCGACCGCAATCACGCACCAGTTGTTTAAAGTCCGCAATATCCTGCTGCATGTTCGGCATGGCCACATCCACTGGCATCCAGCCGTCTGCCCACTGGGCGGCGTGCTTGATTCCCAGTGGGCCCATGGCACCAAAGGTCACCGGAGGCCCGCCGGGACGCATGGCCTTGGGCTCGAACCAGACCGGATCAAAATTAATCAGCTCACCGTGAAACTCGGGCTCAGGATCAGTCAGCAAGGCACGCTGGGCCAACACGGTTTCCTTGAGCGCCAGGTAGCGGCGCTTAAAAGGCAGGCTGGTGGCGTTCTCGAACTCTTCCTGGTTCCAGCCCACACCACAGCCAATAATAACCCGGCCGTTGGAGAGCCTGTCCAGGGTGGCAATGGTTTTAGCCTGGGAGAACAGTTCGCGCTCCATCAACAGGGCAATGCCGGTACCGAGTTTCAGGTCCGTGGTCGCCCCCGCTGCCGCCATCAGGGACACATAGGGGTCCATCATCTTTTTGTAAGGCTCGGGCAGGTCGCCACCGGGTGGATAGGGTGTCTGGCGCGCCACCGGAATGTGGCTGTGCTCGCCATACCACAGGGATTCGAAGCCAGCCTCTTCCAGGGTTTTTGCCAACAGGTGGGGCGCGGGATCATCCGCCGTATTCATGGAACTGAATCCCAGGTGCATGGGCTTTACCTCAGGCTGGTTAATACTCTGCGGACGTCGCGCCTACCGCGCGCGGCGCAGCCGCACAGCGGTGGACAATTCCTTTAGAAGGGGCAAGGTATCATCCCAGCTGATACAGGCGTCAGTAATACTCTGGCCATGGGTTAGCGGCTGACCTGCAACCACATCCTGACGACCTTCGACCAGGTTGCTTTCCAGCATCAAGCCGAAAATGCTGTTGTTATCGCGAGCCACCTGCGTGGCGATATCGCTGGTCACATCGATCTGCCGCGCCGGCTTTTTGCGGGAATTGGCATGGCTGGCATCGATCATGATGCGCGAGGGCAAGCCGGCCTTGGCCAACATTGCCTCGGCATCCTCCACCGAGAACATGTCATAATTGGGCTTGATTCCGCCGCGCAGGATGATATGACAATCCTTGTTGCCGGTGGTCTCAAATATCGCCGAATGCCCCTGCTTGGTAACTGACAGGAAGTGGTGTGGCTGTGAAGCCGATTTAATGGCGTCTATGGCCACCTGGATGTCGCCATTGGTGGCGTTCTTGAAACCCACGGGACAGGACAAGCCGGAGGACAACTCACGGTGAGTCTGGCTCTCGGTGGTCCGCGCGCCCACAGCGCCCCAGGACACCAGGTCGGCGTAGAATTGGGGACTGATAAGGTCCAGGTACTCGGTACCCGCAGGCAAGCCCATCTCGGCCAGGTCCAGCAATAATTGCCGCGCCAGGTGCAGCCCCTTATTGATCTGGAAGGTATTGTTCAGGTCGGGATCGTTGATCAGCCCCTTCCAGCCCACCGTGGTGCGAGGTTTTTCGAAATACACCCGCATCACGATCACCAGGTCCTCGGCGGTGTCATCTGCGGCCTGCTTCAACAACCCGGCGTATTCCCGGGCCGCCTCAGGGTCATGGATGGAACAGGGGCCAACAATGACCAACAGGCGGTCGTCCTCGCCGCTAATAATGTTGTGGATGCTCTGGCGAGCCCTGGCCACTGTCTCGGCCGCGGCGTCGCTGACACTTATATCCTCGATCAGCTTCTCGGGAGAAATCAGCTCATTGGTCTTCTTGATGCGAAGATCATCAATTGTGGTAGTCATTGTCCTGTCCGGTAGCTTACTTGGCGGGATCGAAATCCCGGAATTACGGGGAGATTAATATAACACAAGGACTGGGTCTGTGAGGGCGGACTATTGCACACAGGAGGAGAGTGTAAGTAAGATAGCTACAGCCAACTGACACAGCTACGCCCAAACACCGCGGGCTCAACGTAATCGGCTCTGTTGTGGTTAATGCTGCTGCCAACCAGTTACAGGGTAGTGCATCATTAATGCCGAGGGAGAAGTGCTCGATA
>CBDTVJ010000252.1:0-6243 GCA_965363655.1 uncultured Halieaceae bacterium
GCTCCAGGGTCGAGCCGCTGCGACCAAAGCGCTGTTCCCCAAAATAATTGGGGACACCGTTGTCACGAATTTGACCCAGGCGCTGCTCCAACGCGGCAGGTTCGCCGACGAGTTCGCGCAATACCAGCGTGAATCGATTAGCCCGATGCACCCCGCGCCGCAGTTTCCTGGAGTGGCGAGCAACTTCCAGCACTTCGACATTGCCGTCCTGCTCCAGTATGCCCCAGTCCAGCTCTGGACGACCCGCCATACCCAGGCTAATCCATTGCCGGGTCACGGCATTGCGATCCTTTAGCCCGCTGTAACCAATATCACGTTCCGCCACGCCACTGAGCTTGCCAAGCCGCTCGACCAGCTGCAGGGTGTTGAGCTGACGTTTACGCAGGTACAGGAATACATGCTCACCCTCGCCGGACAGCTCAAAGCCCAGTTCCTCGTTGACCTTAAAATCTTCCGGACAACAGCGAATCAAGGCTGTACCCGCGGCGGAACCCCAGGCCCGGGGCCATGGCTGCATCATTTTGGCGCGGCTTGCAGAAGTACCACGGCGTGCGCCGCTACCCCTTCCTCACGACCGGCAAACCCCAGTTTCTCCGTGGTGGTGGCCTTCACATTCACCTGCGCCACACCAGCACCCAGGTCCGCTGCCAGGTTTTCCCGCATGGCGGCAATATGTGGCGCCATACGCGGTGCCTGCAAAATCAGCGTGGCGTCCATATTAGCCAGCTCCCAGCCTGCGTCACGCGCCAGTTGTACCACGCGGCGCAGCAGCAGGCGGCTGTCTATATCGGCATTGGCAGGGTCGGTGTCAGGAAAGTGATGCCCGATATCCCCCTGGCCCAGCGCCCCCAACAGGGCGTCACAGACAGCGTGGATCAATACATCACCATCCGAATGGGCCTCCAGACCCCGCTCATAGGGAATGCGCACCCCCCCCAGGACCAGTTCCTGGCCAGCCCCAAAGCGATGCACATCGTAGCCATGCCCTATACGCATAAACCGCACCCCCAAAAACCACTAATCATGCTTTCTCACTCTCACCACTGTGTCCCAAATACCAGGCCGCCAGTGGTAGATCTGCAGGCACTGTCACCTTCAGGTTGCCTGTGAATCCTGCCACCAGCTGCACCGGGTAGCCCGCCATCTCCATTGCAGAGGCCTCATCGGTAATCACTCCCCCCTGCTCCTGCGCCAGGAGCAATGCCCGGCGTAACTCATCCAGGCGAAACATCTGTGGTGTTTGGGCACGCCACAGGCGATCCCTATCCACAGTGCACGCCACCAGGTCGCCGGCGCCGGCCTGCTTGACCGTATCCACGATGGGCTCCGCCAACAAGCCACCGATTCCGCGAGTGGTGACAGAGGAGATCAGGCGCTCAATATCCTGCCAACGCAGGCAGGGCCGCGCCGCGTCGTGCACCAACACCCAGTCCTCGGCTCCTGCCCGGGATACCAGGGCCTCGAGGCCGGCGAGCACCGAGCCGCTGCGCTGCCCGGCGCCGGTCACCGTTGCGACCCTGGGGTCCTGGAGAATGGCCATGGTGGTAGCCCGGGTATCCTGCGCATGCAAGGCCACCACAATGCCGATGATTTGCTCACAGGCCAACAGGGCGCGCACGCTGTGCTCCAGCAAGCTGGCACCAGCCACTTCCATATACTGCTTGGGAATTTCTGCGCCCATACGGGCGCCAATGCCTGCGGCAGGGATAACGGCCCAGCAGCGGGCCTGCTCAGGGCTCATTGGGTCGGTCCGGTTCCAGGCTTGGGATCATCGACTGCCTGGATATAGGTCTCTCCTTCTTTCACCAGGTTCAATTCCTCGCGGGCGCGTTGCTCCACGCCCTGGTTACCGGTCTGCAGCTCCAGCACTTCGCGTTCCAGTACCCCGTTGCGCTCCTGCAACTGCCGGTTGATGCGAGTCTTCTCTTCCACCTGCAACTCAAGTCGCCGCTTTTCAGCGAGACTGCCGTCGGCGAACCACAGGCGGTATTGCAACACACCCAGCAGCAGTACCAGAGCGAGCAGCAGCCAGCGCATCCCTAGCGGGAGAACTCGGCCATGCCGCGATAGGGTGCGCCACCGGCCAGTTCCGCTTCAATACGCAGCAGGCGGTTATATTTCGCCACCCGGTCCGAGCGGCACAGGGAGCCTGTCTTGATCTGCCCAGCCGCCGTCGCCACAGCCAGATCGGCGATGGTAGTGTCCTCGGTTTCTCCGCTGCGATGGGAGATAACTGCGGTGTAGCCGGCACCCTTGGCCATCGCGATGGCATCGAGGGTCTCTGACAAAGTACCAATCTGGTTGAATTTGATCAGGATAGAATTGGCCACGCCCTTGTCTATACCTTCCTTGAGGATTTTGGTATTGGTCACAAACAGGTCGTCACCGACCAATTGCACCTTGTCGCCGATCTTATCCGTCAACAGTTTCCAGCCATCCCAGTCCGACTCGTCCAGGCCGTCCTCAATAGAGATAATCGGGTGACTGGCCGCAAGTTCCGCCAGATAGTCGGTAAACGCATCACTGCTGAACTGCTTGCCCTCGCCAGACAGGTCGTAGACGCCGTCCTTGTAAAACTCCGAAGCGGCACAGTCCAACGCCAGGGTGACATCTGTGCCCAGCTTGTAGCCGGCTTTTCCCACAGCCTCGGCAATAACTTCCAGCGCCGCCTCATTGGAGGGCAGGTTGGGCGCGAAGCCACCTTCGTCGCCGACCGAAGTATTGAGGCCACGAGCCGAGAGTACTTTTTTCAACTGATGAAAGATTTCAGCACCCATGCGCAGGCCTTCCGCGAAGGTCGGTGCTGCCACCGGCAGTATCATAAACTCCTGGATATCCACATTGTTGTCGGCGTGCTCGCCGCCATTGAGGATATTCATCATCGGTACCGGCATAGTGAACCCGGATGTCCCATTGATATCGGCAATGTGCTGATACAGCGGTATCTTGCGCGCCAGGGATGTCGCTTTGGCCGCCGCCAGGGAGACAGCGAGGATAGCGTTGGCGCCAAAGGTCGCCTTGTTGTCAGTGCCGTCTGCCTCAATCATGGCAGTGTCGAGTTCCCTCTGGGCTGCAGCGTCGTGACCCAGCAGCAGATCCTTGATAGGTCCATTCACATGCCCGACTGCGTTCAGCACACCTTTACCCAGATAGCGTCCGCTATCACCGTCACGCAGCTCCAGGGCTTCCCGGGAACCGGTGGAGGCGCCGGAAGGAGCACAGGCGGAGCCTACCTCGCCGGATTCCAGGGTCACTTCAGCCATTATCGTCGGGTTGCCGCGGGAATCCATCACCTCGAAGGCCTGTATGTTTGCGATGTTTGTCATGTGTTCTAGCTCCTTGTTAACTAATCGATTTGCAGGAGGGGCAATGACTTCACCAGGTCATCGACCGCCTTCACCTGTGTGAGAAAAGCCTCCAGTTGTGCCAGTGGCAGGGCGCTGGGACCATCGCAGAGGGCGTTTTGGGGGTCGGGGTGCGCTTCCAGGAACAGGCCAGCCAGCCCCACCGCCATACCGGAACGCGCCAGGTCAGCCACCTGGGAGCGGCGACCTCCGGAGGCCGCGCCGCCGGTATCCCGACACTGCAGGGCGTGGGTCACATCAAAAATAATAGGCGCATTGCTGCAGGTTTGCTTCATCACACCAAAACCCAGCATATCCACCACCAGGTTGTCATAGCCAAAATTACTGCCACGCTCACACAGCATCACCCGGTTATTGCCGCACTCGGCAAACTTTTCCGCCACGTTGGCCATCTGGGAGGGACTCAGGAACTGGGGCTTCTTGATATTAATAACCGCACCAGTAGCCGCCATCGCCGCGACCAGGTCTGTCTGGCGCGCCAGGAAGGCAGGCAGTTGGATGATATCGCACACCTGGGCGGTTGGCGCCGCCTGCTCGGGCGTGTGCACATCGGTAATGAGTGGCACACCGAAAGTCGACTTGACCTCGGCCAGAATAGACAGCCCCTCATCCAGGCCTGGCCCACGAAAGGAGTGTATAGACGAGCGATTGGCCTTGTCGAATGAGGCCTTGAAAACATAGGGTATGTTCAGCCTGGCGCATACTTCAACGTAGTGCTCTGCTACCCGCAGCGCGAAATCCCGGCTCTCCAGCACATTAACGCCACCCAGCAGCACAAAGGGGGCAGCGTTGTCGATGCGAATGCCTGCAACGGAAACGGTCTGGTCAGTCACTGCATGTACTCTTTCAGTAAGCCCGGATAGTTATCAGCCTAGGCCCGTGAATGGGCTATGGCCGCTTCGATGTAACTGGTGAACAAGGGGTGCCCGCCGCGCGGCCTGGAAGTAAACTCCGGGTGGAACTGGCAGGCGACAAACCAGGGGTGCTGGGGCAACTCGACCATCTCCACCAGGGAGCGATCCTCCGACCAGCCTACAACACGCATGCCGGCATCCTGCAACTGCTCGAGATAATTGTTGTTCACCTCGTAGCGATGTCGATGGCGTTCTTCAATATCATCGCGACCATAAGCTTCCCGCGACTTGCTACCCTCTTCCAGATGGCAGGTCTGGGCACCCAGGCGCATGGTGCCGCCCAGGTCTGAAGTCGCATCGCGTTGCTCTG
Source organism: uncultured Halieaceae bacterium (assembly GCA_965363655.1). Classification (GTDB taxonomy): domain Bacteria; phylum Pseudomonadota; class Gammaproteobacteria; order Pseudomonadales; family Halieaceae; genus Marimicrobium. Next base: position 4,590 of record CBDTVJ010000252.1, read on the forward strand.
AACTGCCGTCGGCGTTCATCCACTCGGTGATCAATGCCACAATGGGGTGCGGGGTGGATGCGTTCATTTCGCTCGAATTAGCGCCTTCCAGGCCGCACACATTGCGCGCGTATTCCACCAGCGCCACGTGCATACCCAGGCAGATACCCAGGAAGGGAATATTGTTTTCCCTGGCATAGCGTACCGCCGTAATTTTACCCTCAACGCCGCGGTCACCAAACCCGCCAGGCACCAGGATGGCATCCACACCGTTGAGCGCAGCGGTACCCTCGCGCTCAATATCCTCGGCGTCAATGTGTTCTATCTTCACGTCAGTCAGTGTCTGCAGACCGGCGTGACCCAGGGCTTCATTGAGTGATTTGTAGGCGTCCTGCAAATCCACGTATTTGCCCACCATGGCGACCCGCACCTGGCCACTGCTGACGGTAAATTCCCGCTCGACCACATCTTCCCACTCAGACAGGTCCGCTTCCTTGCAGTCGATGCCAAAACGCTCGACCACGAAATCATCCAGGCCGAAGCCGCGCAACATGCCGGGAATCCGGTAGATGGAATCCACATCCAGCAGGGGAATAACGGCCCGTTCTTCCACGTTGGTAAACAGGGATATTTTCTTGCGCGCGCTTTCCCCGATCTCTACAGAACAGCGGCACAGCAGGATATCCGGCTGTAAACCAATAGAACGCAGTTCTTTAACTGAGTGTTGGGTGGGCTTGGTCTTGATCTCGCCCGCGGTGGCAATATAGGGCACCAGGGTGAGGTGCATCAGCAGTGCGCGATTGGGCCCCATCTCGACCTTGAGCTGACGCGCCGCTTCCAGAAAGGGCAGGCCTTCAATATCACCCACCGTGCCGCCAATTTCGATAACGGCCACATCCGCGTCACCGGCCCCCAGCACCACACGACGCTTGATTTCATCGGTAATATGGGGAATGACCTGCACTGTGCCGCCCAGGTAATCACCCCGGCGCTCCTTGCGCAGGACTGCATTGTAGACCCGGCCGGTGGTAAAATTATTGGTGCGCTTCATGGTAGTGTTGGAAAAGCGCTCATAGTGACCCAGGTCCAGATCGGTCTCCGCTCCATCCTCGGTGACAAACACCTCGCCGTGCTGGAAGGGGCTCATGGTGCCGGGATCGATATTGATATAGGGGTCGAGCTTGAGCAGGGTGACCTTGAGACCGCGGGCTTCGAGCACGGCGGCGAGAGACGCGGCTGCGATACCTTTACCTAGGGACGAGACCACACCACCTGTGACGAAGACGTAACGCGTCATGAAAAGCCTTTATTTATACTGTATTTCGGGACACAAACAACTCGCTTCGGGCGCTCACGGGGAGTGATCCCAACCGCGGCAAGTTCTTCAAAAAGATGGGACATCAGGTTACCAGAAAGGCGCCGCAAGCTCAATGGGAAGTGCCCGCCAGCTCAATCGAAAGTGCCGGACAGCTCAATCGAAAGTGGCATCTACGGCCCTCTCCCAACTCAAGCGCCACAGTTGTTCGCCAGCGGTCGCCGCGGCCCGCCAGCGACTGGACTTACACAGTGCCAGATCCCCAACCGCCAGCAGTTCGCCGTCGAGGTAAAGCAGGGGAACACGATCCCGCCACCAGGGCGGCACACCCCACTCCTGCAGAAGTTTCTTGAGGCTGGT
>CBDTVJ010000253.1:0-6242 GCA_965363655.1 uncultured Halieaceae bacterium
CACCAACCGCACCGGCAAGCCCCATGTGAGGGTTTACACCGAGGAGCGCGATCGACCTGTGGTGGTCGTGGTGGACCAGCGCCTGCCCATGTTCTTCGGCAGCCAGAGCAAAATGAAATCTGTCATCGCAGCAGAAGTTGCGGCCATCACTGCCTGGCGTGTGCTGGGTGTGGGCGACCGCATCGGTGCCATCCTGTTCAATGACACTGACACCATTGAGGTACGGCCCACCCGCAACGAACGCAGGGTAATGGGCTGGCTGGGCGACCTGACGAAAATGAACAACGACCTGTCTGTCACTCCCGGCCACAGCAGTAACCCTGCTGGGCTGGCACGGGCCCTGACGACACTGGAGCGCAGTATCGGCCACGATTACCTGGTGGTATTGGTCTCCGATTTCTACGGCTGGGACGATGCCACCCTTAAAACCATACGACGTATACGCCAGCACAACGATGTCATTTGCTCGCTGGTTTTCGACCCCCTTGAAAGGGATATTTCCCGAGCTGACAAGCTGGTAGTAAGTGATGGTAAATTCCAGCTGCAAATCGATCCTGTCAGCCAGGGCCTGGGAGAAAAATTTGAAGCCAGTTTCGAAAGCTCCGTTGCGCATGTACAAGAGGAACTGAAGCGTCACCATATCCCGGTACTTACCGTAGACACGGCGTCGCCGGCGGCAGATCAATTGCGGGAACAACTGGGTGGCCAGAGGGTGTTGCAGTGAGCGCGCCGCCACTACCGGATGTCTTCGGCAACTACGTGTTGGCAGACTTTGCCGAAGTCATATCGCCCACGGCAATCAGCTGGCTTCCCCAGACTAAGGGCTGGCTGATACTGGGGCTGGTGCTACTCGCCCTGTTGCTACGCTACTGTGCCAAGCGTGTGCGCCTCTGGTACCGCAATCGCTATCGACGCGAGGCCGAAAAACGCCTGCAGGAACTTGAACAGGCCGCAGTGCAAAGCAACCTGCTGAGCGAACTGAACCGCCTGCTGAAACTGACCGCAATGGCCGCTTTTTCCCGTGAACAGGTGGCCCGCCTGTCCGGTGATCAGTGGGTAGATTTTCTCAACAGCTGTTGCCCCACTGCGCCATTCTCCGGGGAGCTGCGCCAGCTGCTGGTCACTGGCGCCTACCGCGGCCTCAAGCCACAGGATGACACCCGACAACAACTCTTTAGTGCCTGCAACAAATGGGTCTGTGAACACGAGAGGACCGAGGGTGCTTGAGCTAGCGCATCCCTGGGCACTGCTGCTGTTGGCTATACCGCTGGTAATGCGGCTGGTGCCTGCCTACCGGGAAAGCCGCGATTCGGTCAAAGTGCCCTTCTTCGACAAATTGGTGGAACTGAGCCAGCAGCGTCCCGATACCGGTGCCATGATCCTGACGCGTGACCGTGCACAGCGTTTTTTGGTCGCGTTTATGTGGCTATGCCTGGTGCTGGCCGCCGCCAAACCTGAATGGGTAGGCCCTCCGATCGAGCAACAGAAATCGGGGCGTGACCTGATGGTTGCGGTGGACCTGTCCGGATCCATGGAAGTACAGGATTTTGTCCTTCCCACTGGCGAATCAGTGAATCGCCTGGAGGCGGTCAAGCGGGTACTGCAAGAACTGGCGGCCCAGCGGGCTTCAGACCGTCTTGGCCTGATTGTGTTTGGCAACGCTGCCTACCTGCAATCACCCTTTACTGACGATCACCTGATCTGGGAACAACTGCTACAGGAAACCGAAATCGGCATGGCTGGCCAGAGCACGGTTTTCGGGGACGCTATTGGCCTGGCCATCAAGCTGTTCATGGAGGGTGGCTCCGACAACCGTGTACTGATCATGCTAACGGATGGCAACGACACTGGCAGCACCGTGCCCCCCATAGACGCCGCCAAAGTGGCGGCCGCCAATGACATTCGCATCTATACCATCGCCATTGGTGACCCGGCCTCCGTTGGTGAAGACGCGCTGGATATGAAGACCATCGAGCGGGTATCGGAAGTCACCGGTGGCCAACAATTCCAGGCGCTGGACCAGCGCGAATTGCTGCGCGCCTACCAAGCCATAGCCGAGCTGGAGCCGGACCTCTACGAAACCATCAGTTTCAGGCCGAAACAGAGCCTGCACTGGCTACCTGTGGGCATTGCCCTCCTGCTTTATACCGTTTATCACAGCATCGGCGTCTGGCGCACCGCCCGCCTGCCACGGGATCAAGGGGATGCAGATGCTGCCTGATCCCGCTGCCCTGGAACACTTCCATTTCCTGCGACCAGCCTTCGCCCTGTTGCTGATCCCCTGGATAGCCATGGTGCTTGCGCAAAACCGTAAACAGGCGACCCGTGACATGTTCGGCGGCATCATTTCGCCACACCTGCTGGAGCATTTGCGCCTGCGCCGTGTCGATTCACGCTGGTTTAACCCGCGCAACTTTACCAAGGTCTTTATGGTGCTGGCACTGGTGCTTCTCATGGGGCCCAGCTGGCGGCAGCAACCCTCTCCCCTGAGCCAGGATGAAGCGGCACTGGTGATCCTGCTGGATGTTTCTTCCTCTATGCAGCAACAGGATATACAGCCCAGCCGACTGCAACGGGCAAAGCAAAAAATATCTGATCTGTTGGCGATGCGTACTGACAAGAAGACCGCGCTGATCGTTTATTCGGGTACCGCCCACACCGTACTGTCACTCACCGCCGACCAGGATATTCTCAATCAGTATCTAGCCGCCATCACATCCAAAATCATGCCCAGGACAGGTAAGTTTCCCGAGTACAGCCTGCCCCTGATAGATGAAGTACTGCGCGGGACCAATGCACCTGCGACTGTGGTGATGTTCGCAGACGGCCTCGGAGCCGACAGTGAACCGGCATTTGAGGAATATTTTGCTAACACGCCGCACCAGTTGATGGTGGTGGGCGTGGGCACCACAGGTCAGAGTGAGGGACTCGCGCCACTGGAGCGTCAGTCTCTGGAGGCTCTGGCTTCGAGTACCGGTGGTCACTACGTGGCCCTGTCCGTAGACGACAGCGATATGCGCAAGGTCAATCGACGTATCGACAGCCATTACGTGATTGTCGATGACAGCGCCTTGCCGTGGCTCGATAGTGGCTATCCACTGGTCTTTCCCGCGCTGGCCTTGTTCCTGATGTGGTTCCGCAAAGGCTGGACCCTGACCTGGGCCTGGCTATTACTGCCACTGGTACTGTGTGGCACACCTTCGCCTACCCTGGCCCAGGAGGAGACGAAAGCTCCCACCAGTAGCTCACACACAATAGGCAAGTGGTTCGCTGACCTCTGGCTCACTGGAGACCAGCAGGGGCGTTTGCTGATGCAGCTGGGGCACTACCAGCAAGCTGCAGAACGCTTCTCCGATCCACAGTGGAAAGGTATGGCGCATTACTATGCTGAAGATTTTATGCTCGCTGCGGAATATTTTTCCCGCCGGGACAGTGATGACGCCCTGTTCAATGAGGCCAATGCCCGCGCCCATGCCCGTGATTATATGCGGGCGGTCAACCGCTATGACCGCCTGCTGGCTCGTTCACCCGACTTCCCCGGCGCGAGCCAGAACCGCAAGCGTGTGCAGGACATTATCGATGAGATCAACCGCCTCAGCGAAAGCCAGCAAGCGGAACCGGGTGTCAGCGGCGAGGACAAGGAACTGGGTGGCGACGACGCCATACCCGCCGAGGGGGCGGATGAACTCAGCTGGGAAAAAGCAGAGATCGTGCAGTTGACGGCGGACGATATTTTGCAGGATCCAGCCACCAGGGATATGTGGCTACGCGGTGTACAGCAGGATCCCTCAAATTTCCTGGCTGTGAAGTTCAGTATGCAGTTACAGGGCAAGGATGCCGACGGGAGCAAAGCGCCATGAGCTGGGCCAAACACTGGCGAAATCTATGTGCGTTGGTAGTCGTTACCTTTTGCCCTGTACACGCCTTCGCCAATTCCGTTGAGAAACTGGTAACTGACGAGCACCTGGAAATCAGCAGTACAGTTTCCCCCGCAGAGGGGATAGTACCGGGACAGAGGGTCGCATTAACACTGGAAATCGCAACAGACCGATGGTTTAGCGGTGGCACCCGCATCAACATACCAGAGGTGCCGGGCCTGGTGATTTTGCAGAATGAGCAATTCGCCAGCAATGCCAGCGAGACGCGCCGGGGCCAGAACTGGGTGATACAGCGCTGGACCCTCGACGTATTCCCACAGCGCGCGGGGGAATTCACCATCCCGCCTGTTACAGTGAGAGTGAAAGTGAACGCCTCGGAACTGGGTGACGTCGAAGGGGAGTTGGTCAGTGGCGCAACTCGCTTCAGCGTAGCCATACCCGAAAGCCTCTCCCAGGCAAACCAATGGGTGGCGGCACCAGCATTCACCGTAAAACAAAGCTTCAACCGCAATCTGGACGAGCTGGTGGTGGGGGACGCTTTTGAGCAGGAGGTATTGTTCGAAGCGCCAGACGTGATGGCCATGATGCTGCCAGGCTATGAGCTTGAACAGTTAGCGGGCCTCGCGGCCTACCCTTCCCCCGCAGTGCTTGAGAACAGTAACAACCGCGGCCAGACCCGGGCCAGTCGCCGCATCAGTATCAGTTATGTAGTCGAGTCTGCTGGACAATTCCTGTTACCGGCCAGGGATTACTTCTGGTGGAACACCGACAGCGGGGAACTGGTGCTGGTGTCACTCCCGGAAACGCGCGTCGAGATCGCCGGTGCCAGCACTGTCGAGGATAAGCCAGCGGCACACCGTTGGTTCACCCCCAGGGAGGCAATAGCGCTGCTGCTTGGGATGGTGCTATTTGCGCTTGTGCTGCGCCTGGCCTGGATGGCTCTGCCACACCTTCCCTTAGCCCGCTTGAAAAACAAGCTGTCACAGCTGCACTCGGTGATTCAGGAGCTGCGTAAACCGGCCCTGGCGAGGCGACTCAACCCCGGTGGTAGCGCTGGGGACTAAACGGCATGGCGCTGACGGTAACCGGCATTTGTTTATCACGCACGGCGACCAGTAACTTGGTACCCGGCTCGCCCAGATCGCGTTCAATATAGGCCATGGCGATAGGGCCGCCAACACTGGCGCCATAACAGGCCGAACAGATCTCCCCCACCCGGCGCCCCTGTTCATCCAGCACTACCTGACCGTCACGCATAGGGCGCTTGCCATCGGCCCGCAGACCCACTCTGCGCAGGGGAGGCTTATCAATGACGCGTGCAAAAATCACCTCAGCACCGGGAAACCCTCCGGGGCGCTCGCCATCCGCACGGCGCACCTTACTGATAGACCATAGCAAGCCGGCCTGTACCGGATCGATTTCTGTGGTCAATTCGTGGCCATAGAGACACAGGCCGGCCTCAAGCCGCAGTGAATCCCTGGCACCCAGCCCGATTGCCTGCACTGGCTCTTGTGCCAGCAGTGTACGCGCCAGGCCGTCTGCCACTGCTGCGGGCACGGAAATTTCAAAGCCGTCCTCGCCGGTATATCCTGAGCAGGTGATATAAGCCTGCACGCCATCGATCACACACTCACAGCCGTGCATAAACACCAGTTTCGTCGCCTCGGGGCAGAGTGTAGACATCACCTCACGGGCGGCCGGGCCCTGCAAGGCCAAAAGAGCCCTGTCCTGTAACACCGTCAATTCCTGGCCCGCAATATGGGCACGCAGGTGGGCAATATCCTGGTCTTTACAAGCGGCATTGACCACCAGAAAAAAACGCTCAGGCCCCCAGCGCGTGATAATCAAGTCATCCAGTACACCGCCCTGGTCGTTGGTAAAGAGGGCGTAGGTCTGCTGATTGACCGCCAGTCCTGCAACATCAACTGGCACCAGGGCTTCAAGCATTGCCGCACTCCCCGCCCCCTCGATCACCACTTGTCCCATATGGGAAACGTCGAACAATCCGGCCGCTTCCCGTGTATGCAAATGCTCCTTGAGTATTCCGGTGGGGTACTGCACAGGCATGTCGTAGCCCGCGAAGGGCACCATTTTGGCTCCCAACTCCCGGTGCAGGGCGTCCAGTGGCGTGTTCAACAGTGTCATGTCGGTCCTTGCGGCCGTCGGGCCAGTCATCGCGAAAGGCGCCACTCTAACCAGCCCGGACTGCGCACGCAACAAGCTGAATCCCCTCAAGCAGTGGCTGTCCAGCCCTGTCCGGACACGTCCGGACAGGGCTGGACAGCCAATACCCCGGTAATTGTGCACGGGAGCCCCCTGTTACCGCGCCCCTGGTAACTGGCATCATATTTGCTTAGATCGGAA
>CBDTVJ010000254.1:0-6209 GCA_965363655.1 uncultured Halieaceae bacterium
GTTTACTGTTCCTGACCTTCCGGCTGCGTAACAGCCCCTGGGGACTGTTGTCCGTTTTTGCCCTCACAGGTTTTATGGGATACACCCTGGGCCCGATCATCGGCCACTACCTGAGTATGTCCAATGGGCCGCAACTGGTTGCTACGACGATGGGTGTTACGGCGGTGACCTTCCTGGGGCTGTCCTGGTACGCGCGCAGCTCGACTGCAGTGAACACCGCTGGTTGGGGATCCTTTCTCATGGTCGGTATTCTCACCGCCTTTGGACTTGGCCTGGCGGCGGTCTTTTTCCAGATGCCAGCTCTGTCCCTGGCGGTGTCAGGCGTTTTCGTACTCCTGATGAGTGGCCTGATCATGTTCGAGACCCAGAACATCGTGCGTGGCGGGGAGACGAATTACATTCTTGCTACTGTCTCGCTGTTTGTCTCCATCTATAATCTCTTCGCCAGCCTGCTGCACATCTTCGGCTTCCTCGGGGGTGAAGAGGGTTAGAGACATGACGCTTTTACTGATAAATCACAATAGGGGATGATCCCATGATAGATTTCAATAAGTTGGTAGGTTCGATAACGGGCAGCGGCGTTGGTGCAGGATTGGCCGGTGGCGTCGCGGGCGGAGCACTGGTCAGCGCCTTGGGCAGTAAATCGGGACGAAAAGCGGTAAAGTCTGTCGCTCAGGTCGGTGGACTGGCGGCAGTCGGTGCACTTGCCTGGAACGCATACAAGAAATACCAGGGTGATAACGGTGTACAAGCGCAGGCGACAACGGCGCAGCCGGCCAACCCGCAAGGTGTTTCTTCTGCCGCAGTCTGGCAAAGTTTGCCGCAGGAGCAGTTTGATTCTTTGGCCACGGGCCACTCGAATTCCCAGGGATTACTCGTGTTGCGTACGATGATTTCTGCGGCGATGGCTGATGGTCATCTTGGTCCGGAAGAGCAGACGCATATTTTTAAGCAGCTTGACCAGCTGGGGCTCACTCCCGAGGAGCGCAGCACGCTTTTCGACGAACTCCGGGCCCCGTTGTCCTGTGAGGAACTGGCCGCCCAGGTTCATGATCCGGTGTTGGCGATTGAGGTGTATACGGCTGCATTTATGACACTGGACCCCAACTGCGCTGCCGCGAGGGTTTTCCTTGGTAAACTTTCGCGGGGTTTGAATTTACCTGATTCACTGACGGCCTCAGTTCACAACAATGCAATGACCAGTCAGGTGGCGGTTGGGTGACAGGCTGTGTTCCCAGTGATTAACCATACAAGTTAAAGCGCACGAAATTCCTGGGACCGGTTGATCAATACATAAAAAAAGCACAGGTTGACACCCCAAAAAATCGACGTCCCCGACACCAGCTTATCCGCTCGGAGTTGCCCGACTTAATGCACGTGAGCGGCGCCATACAGCTGTCAGGTGTAAGCCCATCTGCGAACTCCATGACGGTAATCAAATGAGTAAAGCCTATTGATATTGTAGGCTCCATAAGTTTTACTCTCTTGATATCGAAAAATGGGACACCCCGTAATGGAAGTTCTTTTTCGAAGAGCGTGAGGTGGGCAAAGTTTTCGTGTTGGGGAGCAAGATGAACGGCAATCGGATAGTGTCGACGAATAGCAAGCCCACGATCATTCGGGTACTAGTGTTCCCTGACCGTAATGATCCAGGACTCGAAATCGTACGTTCGCTAGTAGACCAAGCCGATATTGAAGTCCATGGTGCCAGTCGTTTCACAGAGGCAGAAGATGGGTCTGCTTCTCCTGTGGAAAAGCACGCTCAATTCCCCCACAACCAATTGTGATAAGCAACGACCTTGCTGAGCAGTTGCAACTGAATGAACTGATGCCCGCTTTACGAGTTGTTTCAACCGAAACGCTTGAAAATATCAGCCAGGAAAAGATATAGGAGGTCTGATTTTGCCTGCCACAGAGTCTCACCTGCTCAGTTCTCCTGAACTCACTGTAGTAGTCCCGGTGTATAACAGCTCACAGACTCTGGAGGAGTTGTATGAGCGGCTGCAAAAGGTGTTGTCTTCTCTATCCCAGACCTGGGAGATAATCCTGGTGGATGATGCCAGCAGTGATAGTAGTTTTCAGGTGATGGAGGGCCTTCGGGAGAGAGATTCCAGGGTGCAGATTATTCGCTTTCGCCGCAACCACGGTCAACATTCAGCACTAATGTGCGGCTTGAAATATTCTCGGGGGCAGTTTGTGTTTACCCTGGACGACGATCTCCAGCACCCACCTGAAGAATTTCCAAAGCTCCTGGATGAGATGAAGAAGGGCTATCAAGTGGTTATAGGGAGGTACGATGTCAAAAGGCACTCTCCCTATCGCAATCTGGGAAGTCGGGTTGTGAATCGCCTGATTAGTGTTCTTACCGAGAAGTCTCCTTATCTTGCTCTTACCAACCTGAAGTTGTTTTCCAGAACAGCGGTGGATGCCATGACTGCCTTTAAGGGGAAAAATTTCTACCTGGCTATGGTGCTTTTTGATGCCATTCCGGCTTCGTCAGTCTGTAATATTGATGTAAGGCACCATGAGAGAGAGTACGGAGCCAGTGGCTACACCTTCTGGAAATCTCTCAAACTGATGTCAACTATTTTGATTTATCACACTCGCTTTTCGTTTTTCTTTACCTTGGCGGGGGTAATTTCGATGGGGCTTACCATTAGGGTTTTGCTGTCACTGAAGCAATATACCTTTTTCTGCTCTTTCGCTCTTTTCCTGGAGGCTCTGGTAGTTATCCTGGGGACGGCAGGAATGTATCTGAAAGCGGTATCACAAGACTGTGAAGACCCGACACCCTTTGTCAATAACACTCTAATAGCTGATTCCGGAAACTTGCCGAGATAGGATGTTAAGTGGCTGTTCGAAGAAAAGCCAGACTAAAAAAAACCCCGGCAGTGGCACTGCCGGGGTAGGTCTTTAAGTATCCAGGATACTAGAACTTGTAGAACATGCCCGCGTTGATCACCCAGCCCTTGCTGGAGTTGAAGTCAATATCGGCATCGGCGTCAGCCCACACGACACCCACGTTGGGGGTCCAGTTTTCCAGCCCGAACGCGCCCGGGAAAAACAGCTGGCTGGCAATGCCGTATACATCTTCGTCATTCACTTTATTGAAGATTGGATTGACCTTGTCACCGTCAAGTTTTTGGTACGTGGCAGTGGTTACCCACTTGATATCGCTATTTTGGTAGGCGTAATGAACCAGTAGTTCTACACCGTCCTGGGACATGGCGTCACCGTCCAGATCGCGGTCAATATAGGCGACAGCGGGACGAAGAATGTGAGTGCCACCATCAAACTCGGCCACGTAGCCGACTTCAATACGGGCAACGTCGCCTTCGCGGTCCAGCAATTTGCTTTCGGCGGCTGTGATCACGCCGTTGCTGACCAGTTGCGCGCCGCTGTTCTCGTTGTCGATCTCAATTTTACGGGTAGATGCCTTGATTTCAAAGTTGCTACCGAAAATCTTATCCCAGGTAAAACGGCCGCCATTGGAAGTGAACTCGGTATTACTGCGATTGTCCCCTTGAAGATAGGGGTCTGCCCAGACTTCAACACCCGGCGCGGAACTAGCCAGCAAGGACAGCTGCATATTGCCGATATTGTCGAAATCGTGTTGCACCGCCAGCATGGTGCCGGTTTCAAAGCGCAGGAAACTCTCCAGGTCACTACCGATAAAGACGCGGGTCTTTTGGTCGGCAAATGTCCAGCCCAGGTTATAGTTGAAAGAGGGCAGCACAATGTTTTCATCATCGGGCGAACCCAGACCGTGAATGGTATCGCTACTCAGATCGACATCGACGCCTGGCACCCGTGCCAGAAAGTTGGACTCGATGCTACCGCCGCTCACGCCCAGATTGACAAAGCCGCCAAAACCGGCTTCTTCAGGTATGGGGTCCAGCGCCAGTGCAGGTATGGCCATAGCGGAAATAACGGCTGCTATTGCTGCTTTTTTCATTTCTTTTTAATCCTTGCGGTGATGGGGCTTGCGCGCATTGTAGCAATCCGGGGCATGCGTTAGCCGGTAGCAATAGCGGTATTTTTTTACCTTTTCTAATAGGGTATCCAAGGCTGTGCTTCGCATGCTCCAGGAGCGGCGTGATAACCGCCAGCAGTTCATTAAGTCAGGAGCTTCAAAAGGGAGGTCACGTGCCCTTGATCGGTGCCAGACCGGCCTCCTTGCGCACCTCATCCATGCCCTGGCGCAGCAATGACGCCCAACGCTGGAACATGCGCGCTGCGTCGGCCCGGTTGGTCACACTGTTGGCCCAGCGCGCCGTGCCGTAATTCTGCATATTGCGCCTGTCGATGGTGCGTGCGAGTATTTCACCGCTGACCGAATCATACAATTCGATATACAAGGTGGCTGCGCCTGCCGAGGCCACATATTGAGTGACTCGCCCCGCCGTGCGGATATCGGGCGCGGTAATTTCCAGGTCGATCAAGGCCGGGCGCAGGATCATAACGTTATCGTCGGCCTTATCAACAAAGGTATAGCCGCCCACCTCATCGAGTTCTTTCTTGAAACTGTCATGCAGGAGCTTGCCCGCCTCACCCTTGATTCTTTCCATATCCTTGTTTGAAACACGACGACCGGCAACCTTGGTATTGCGCTGCCAGTTTTTCTTGAATGCCACATAGGTATCCAGCATTAAAAATTGGGTGTAGATGCTGAAATCGGCTCCGGGCTTCACATAAAGCAAGGCGAGTTTGGAATCGGGGTCCAGGTGCAGGCCATCATAGCTGATATCGGGGGCGTCGACGGATTGCACGTTGCGGGTGGATATGCCGGCAAAGACAAGGGCCAGGGCCAGCAGTGCGAATATCTTGCCTGGGGTAAATAAACCTGTTCTGGTTGTGTTCATTGTTTAATCCTGCGGAGAAATATTTGGTTGTTCGTACTATACAGCAGTAGCGCAAGCCGCAACGGACTGCGGACCCGGTGTGGGCTGCAATACAAGAGCCTGCTATGCTGAGGCGCAGGCTTGCGACTTTGATACTGGGATTCAGCACAATAAATGGACAAGCGGTATAACAATGGCTTGAAGGTGATCGCGGCCGCCTTGCTTATCGCATTTCTCCTTGTCCTGTGTGGCGTCATCCCACTCAATCTGACTATCCTGAGAAAACCCATTGCCAGCCTGCTGCAAGACAGTTCGGGACTTGTTTTTTCCGTCTCGGGTCAGTTACACCTGCGTCTTGGCTTACACCCCACGTTGCAAGCCACACAGCTGGAGCTGCTGTCAGGGGACGGCGCCAGTTACTATGCCCGACTTGCCAATCTGAACCTGGAAATGAAGCTAGCGAGGCTGCTGGCCCTGGAGCTTTCTTTTACCCGGGTGGCGCTGAGCGGACTGACTATTGATATCTGCCAGTCGACTCCTGTCCTGGCCATTGATGGCGAGAGCAACACTTCTGACACACTCGGTTTATCACTGCACCAGCTTGAAGCTCGGGACATAGAGATAAAATGCTCCAGTGATCCGCAAGATCTGCCTGTACGCCTTAGTACGATTCAAGGCAGCGCAGTTAGCGATCAGGAACTGGTGATTGGGGCAGAAATGCAATGGCAGGGGAGGGCGTTTGCCCTCGAACTGGGCGGCGCTCCCCTGCAGGAACTGCTGTTTTCCAGCAGACCCTATCCGTTCAAGTTGGAGGTCACCAATGAGTCCGGGTCATTGGAACTTGAAGCTGATGCAGAGGATCTGTTTGGGGACCTTAAGTTCATCGGCTGGAGTCGAGTCCGGCTGGAGCAGCCGGATACGCTGCTGGCCCTGTTTGATATCCAGTCCGCAGGCTTGCCCCCAGTTGCCTTGGAGGGCCGGTTAGGCTACTCGGGTACGCGGCTTTTCGGGGAGGCTATGAGTGGCCACTATGGCGCCGCGCCCTGGTCCCTGTCGGGCTCATTCGATTGGGGGCTGCAGCGGCCGCTACTGATCCTCACAACTCAGTTGGATCACCTGGGACTTGACTCCCTGCTGTTACCCGCCCCTGCACTTCCTGCTTCAGGGCAACCGGCCGCGCTGGATCTCCATCAGGAACTGCCCCTGTCCCTGCTCGACCTGGTCGATGCCCGGATCGACTTGCGGCTGACGGACTTTCAGGCGCCGGTGATGCCCTCTGCCAATGCCGCATTGCACCTGGAGCTAGGGGAGGGGCAGCTGCAACTCGACATCATGGAATTCCAATCCAGCCTGGGCAGTGGCAGTGGC
>CBDTVJ010000255.1:0-6196 GCA_965363655.1 uncultured Halieaceae bacterium
ACCCCGCTGTCCCAGCCAAACCCCTGGGCATCCTTGAAGCCCTTGCCATACTCAGCGGCGTACACATAGAGCTTTTTCGGTACGCAGCCTACATTGACACAGGTGCCACCCAGATAGCGGTCTTCGGCGATGGCCACTTTGGCGCCAAACCCGGCCGCCATGCGCGCTGCCCGTACGCCTCCTGAGCCGGCGCCAATCACAAACAGGTCGTAGTCAAAATTGCTCACGGTTATCCCTCCTGAAAAACAGGGGATCAAGTCTAGCAGTCCCTGTTCCTGTTGTACCAATTTCTGCTGCCGGTATTCGGGTTGGTGTATTCAGCAAGGGATCAGGTTAAGCGTAACGATCATTTTTACAATTGTTGACACGGCAGGCTATGTTGCAGGCGACGATTTCATTATCATGATGCCCACCGCAACCCGGCTTCACACCGGGAGTACTTTTCCTGATAAAGGATGGAACAATGTTAACAAGCAAAACCTTTAAGCTTTCTAGCCTGGCCTTTGCCGTTTGCCTGGCCAGCTCACCGCTGCTCTTTGCAGATACTGAGGCTCCCGCCCCGGATGAGATTGTGCTGATAGATGGCTCCAGGATACTGGGTACTGTCACCGAGTCCCGGGATGGAGTGGTCACGGTCGAAACAGACTTCGCCGGTACTCTTAGTGTTTCCATGGATAAGATTGCCACCCTGAAAACCAGCGAGTCAGTAGTGGTATTACTTGCTGATGACACGGTTATTCGTGACCAGCCGCTGCTCATTGAGGACCAACAGTTGGTGCTGGCGGAGGGTTCCTCCGTTGGTCCCGAGTACCCTTTGCAGGAGTTGCTGGTGGTCAATCCGGAACCCTGGGAGTTGGGGCAGGGCTATAGGTGGACCGGCCTGGTCAATTTGGCGATGAAGAAGGAACGCGGTAATAGTGATACCGACGAACTGGACTACAAAGTGGATACCAAGTGGCGCAGCAAGCGTGATCGCTACACCTTCAAGTGGGACGGGGAGATAGATGAAAGCAATGGCGAGAAGAATGCCGATAACTGGCATACCCTGGCCAAGTATGACTACTTCCTGACCGGGCCCAATTACTGGGGCATGCAGGCGGGCGCGGAAAAAGACAAGTTCAAGGATCTTGATCTTCGCTATATTGTGGGCCCGTACCTGGGGCGGCAGCTCTTTGACCAACCTATATTCTCAATGCAGGCTGAGCTGGGCCTGTCCTATGTCAACGAGCAGTATAACGTTGCCGAGGACCAGGACTACCCGGCCAGCAACTGGTCGCTGCATGCCAGCAGTAACTACCTGGGTGGTGATTCAAAACTGTATTTTGAGCAGTTCGGTATCTGGAACCTGGATGAAACTTCCGATGTTGTGGTCAATTCCACATTTGGATTGTCTTTCCCACTGTTGTGGAATTTTGAGGCGGCGGCGGAAATCCTGTGGGAGTACGATTCCGGTGCAGTGGATGATGTCGACGAACTGGATGAAACCTACAAGTTACGTATTGGCTATACCTGGTAAAAATCGCTAACTCACGGATAGTTCTGTTTAGCCCGGTTGGGAGCACCCATGGGGTTTGCTCTCGCCGCAGCGCCCCCGGTGGAGATTCCAGGGACCGACAAAGCCCGCCTTGTGTTATAAGGCGGACTTCTAGTCAAACACAGGGGAATAACCCACCCAGTATTGCTATTGGATGGCTTGCTTGTCGACTGTGTGACGGTCCGCCTAGCGCGAGCCCTTGATCATGCTGCGAAACCAGTCTGCCAGGGTTTCATTCTTGAAGTCGGTGAATTCCCCTGCATCCATGAACATACCGTGGTCGGTACAGACCTCATACCAGATATGAGGCTGGTCGGGGTCTGAGGCCTTCTCCATGTCCTTGCCACAGCGCGGGCAGGCGATGTCTTCAACGGCGTCCCATTTTTTGCCCTCTTGGGCGCTGCCCGTGTCCAGGGCATCACCCATCCACTTGCTTTTCAGCAGTTCCGCTTCACCTTCATCGAACCAAAGGCCCAGGCAGTTGGTACAGCGGTCTATGACCACGTCACCGCCATAGGTGATTTCATCCATGCCGTGCCCACATTTTGGACATTCAATGCCATGTACATCCGGGTTGTATTCCATTTGGGTTCCCCAGTGATTTCAGTTTGCAGTCACGCTATGCCTGACTGCGGCCAGTGCTTGGAAGTATTATACGGCTGATCAGTAAGAACAAGGACCATAGCAAGAAAAACTCGTGGAGCCGAGCCGGCACCCTTGGGTGAATTCCCGTTCTCTGGCTCAGCACCAGCTGGCTTCTGTTCCGGGGTGTTTTAGCAGCTCTTCGATATTGGCGTTAAGGATGCGATAGCCGATGTTGCCATAGAGAATTTGTCGCCCCTCGTTGAGTACCCAGGTAGGGCTACCCTTTATACCCAGCTCACCAGCGCTGCGCTGGTCTCGGCTCAGGCTTGCCATGGCGTGGCCGTCCTGCATGGCAAGTTCCAATGCAGTGATATCCAGTTGCCTGTCCTGGGCCAGCTCCATTAATAGTGAAACCTGCCCCATATCCCTTCCTTCGATAAAAAATGCGCGTCGGATAGCAAGCGCCATTTCTTCTACTGCCGTGTCACCGGCAACATGATTGACCGCTTTAAGAAACAAGTGTGCGGTCAGCGAGGAGCGTGGCTTTACCTCCGTCCATAGCCCGGGGTTCACCACTGTATCGGCGAAGGGCTCTGCGGAATTCACCACGTGCGCGTTAAACTTCTCGAAGCCATCAGCTTCCCCCCAACGTTGTTGAATCTTTTGATGGCTATCGCCAAATATATCCACGAAGCGATGGCGAACCACTATTTTGTTTCCCCATTGCCGCTGTAATTCATCCAATCTTGGTTGGGCTATCCAGGCCCATACACATAAAACATCGGTGTAGTAGTCGATAAGAGCGGGCGTTAGTGCGCGAGTTGGCATAAAGTATTCCTGACTTGAGCGATTGATCTGTTTTAGTGAAGCTCGCTGCAATAGCTATATTTATAGTGTAACTGGCTTGCGGCCACACTACTGTGTGCTTACTGAGGTCGCAGCACTCGGCGGCGACGAGGAGCGCCTATCATCCAATATTTAGTCAGCGTATAACATCGAATAGATCAAAAAATAATCGTTACATCTTGTGTAAATTAGGCCTACACTACAACTGCAGTACTGACAACCACTACGGAGCGTTTATAGCAATGTTGGATAAAGAACTGGCCCAAGCCACCAAGATGGCGGAAAGAGCTAACAATAAGGTGGAGCAACTTCGCAAGAAGCTTGTATCCGAATCTGAAAAATCACATGCCCGCCTAAAACGTGAACTCGGTGCGGCGCGCAAGAGACATTCGGTCGCGAGCGCCAGGTTAAAGAAAGCGCGAGCTACACTGCGTAAGAAGACTACACCGGACAACCAGAAAAAAGTGGAAGCGCTGATGAAGCAAGTCCAGTCTCTGGGCGACTCGGTCGGCAAGATAGCCATGGCAGCTTATGATGCTGCAGAGAAGCTGCTGACGGTCAAGACCGATGCTATTATGGAAGCGCGTAAAGCCAAGGCGGCGAATCAAGCTGCAGCCATGGTGGAACGAGCTGCTTCCCGGTCTAAAAAGAAGCCTGCGAAGAAGAAAAAAGCAGCGGCCAAAAAGAAGCCGGCAGCCAAGAAAAAGGCCGCAGCCAAGAAAAAACCTGCTGCCAGGAAAAAGGTAGCGGCAAAGAAGAAAGCTGCTCCGAAGAAAAAAGCCGCAGCTAAAAAGAAAGCACCAGCCAAGCGCAAGGCCGCTTGATAGCCCAGTGAATGCGGCGGCCCCGGCTGGGGTGCGCCGCGCTACTTCTTCTCCCCTCCGCTTGAGGTTATAAGTCAGGCATATGTGCTGCCGCGCAAATAAATCCTGCGAGCAGCCAATGATTTCTTCTCCCGCCCGTTTCTATGGTCACACGCGCTCCAGGCCCATGCTTTTTCAGGGCCCGGCGACCACTCTTTTTGGCCTCTGGGAACCTCGTATAAGAAAGAATCCCCGTCTATAGTCAAATAAGAGTTGGTTTGTTTGGCCCACTTCTGAATTCGGGATTGTTCTATGACGAAGCCTGGTCGCCTTTTTTTCACGGTTGCACTGTTGGTCAGCCCGGTCATGCTGGCGTCTTGTGGCAAGCCACAGGACAGGGGCGTCATAGAGGGCGCCGCATTGCCAGCGGCGGCAGTCGCGGAAAAATTCAACCGGCAACGGGCCGGCGACCCTGCACAGGGAGAACCTGGCCAGATACTGTTTGGCGACCTGCATGTACATACTACTTTCTCGCCTGATGCGTTCATTATGTCGGTGCCCCTGATGGGTGGTAGTGGACTGCATCCACCGGCCGATGCCTGTGATTATGCCCGTTACTGTTCCAACCTCGACTTCTGGTCGATCAACGATCATGCCGAGGGGGTTACGCCGCGCCGTTGGCGTGAAACCAGGGAGAGTATTCGCGAGTGCAATGAAATAGCCGCTGACCCGGAAAACCCTGATGTGGTGGCCTTCCTGGGGTGGGAGTGGAGCCAGGTGAGTACCGATCCCGGCACACATTATGGTCATAAGAATGTCATTTTTCTCGACACGGAAGATAAGGCGGTGCCCAGTAGGGCCATCGCCGCTCCGCGAGAGCAATTGGCGAAGGCGCCGATGGGGCGGGTAGCGCAGTTAATGATGTCGCTGATGGATTTTGAAAATCGGAAATTCTATTGGGGCATACAGCAGTATTACGACGAGGTAGCGGACACGCCGATCTGTACAACCGATGTGGATACTCGAAGTCTGCCGCAAAACTGTCGGGAGATTGCCAGTGACCCCAGGGAGTTGTTTGCCAAACTGGACCAGTGGGGTTTCGACAGCATTGTTATCCCCCACGGTAATTCCTGGGGGATGAATACCCCGGCTACTACCACTTTCGACAAGCAACTCAACCGTGCCCAGCATGATCCGCAGCGGCAGATTTTATTTGAAGTCTATTCGGGCCATGGCAATTCAGAGGAGTATCGAAGCTGGCGCGCATCCCTGGAGGGTGACGATGGGCAGATGTATTGCCCTGAACCCGGCGATGGCTACCTGCCCTGTTGTTGGCGTGCGGGCCAGATTATTCGTCAGCGTTGCGATAGCGCCGGCGTTGATTCGCTGGAATGTCAGCAGCGAGAAATAATTGCGCGTCAGAACTTTGTGGATGCCGGCAACTCCGGGCACATGACCGTGCCAGGACAACAAGTCACTGATTGGCTTAATTGCGGCAATTGCCCCGACTGTTTCAATGAGCCAATGGACCACCGACCCGGCGGAACTGCCCAGTATGCCCTGGCCATTACCGATTTTGAAAAGCCGAAGGATCCGATGAATTTTCGTTTCGGGCTTATAGGATCTTCCGACAATCACCGGGGTCAGGGTGGTACAGGCTATAAGCAAGTAAATCGTAAGTTCAGTACAGAGGCTTTTGGTTCCAGTAATCCACGCATGGCAGATAGAGCGGGCGGCGACGACCGGGAGCCGGTTCCCTACTCCGTGCCCTTTGACCCAGAGGGCGTGGGCCTGGTAAACCTGCGCAATATGGAGCGCCAGAATTCGTTTTTCCTGTCCGGGGGGCTGGTGGCAACACACAGCCAGGGCCGTCATCGGAAGGCGATCTGGGACAGTCTCAAGCGCAGGGAGGTCTATGCTACCTCGGGTGACCGTATATTGCTGTGGTTTGACCTGCTCCAGGGCAATGAGAAGGTGCCAATGGGCGCCGAAGTTTCCTCATCGGAGAGCCCGCGTTTTCGCGTTGGCGCAGTAGGTTCTTATAAACAAAAGCCCGGCTGCCCTGACTATGCGCGGGGAGGTCTGGGTGCCGAGCGCCTGGAGCAGCTTTGTCGCGGCGAGTGCTATAACCCCTCCGATGAGCGTCATCTGATAGAGCGCATTGAGGTGGTGCGTATCAGGCCGCAAATTTTTCCGCATGAGCCGGTGGAAAATTTAATCGAAGACCCGTGGAAAGTTATTGCCTGCGAGGCGGATCAGGCGGGATGCCAGGTTGAGTTTGAAGACGAGGATTTTGTCGCAGGTGGCCGTGAGACACTCTATTACGTGCGCGCGATACAGGAAGCGACCAATATGATAAACGCCGCCAATGTGCGCTGCGAGTATAGCGAGCAGGGCGACTGTATTGCGGTTAACCCCTGCTACGGTG
>CBDTVJ010000256.1:0-6191 GCA_965363655.1 uncultured Halieaceae bacterium
ATCTTTCCGCCGGCGTTATACAGCTCCTCAATACGCTTGAGAGCACCGGCCAGCAAGGGGTTCACTTCCTGCGGACCGCCGGCCTTAGGGCCCTGCTCGGCGATCTGCATGATGCGACGCTCTGCCTCATCAATCAGCTCGTCGGAGCTTCGCCCCTCAGGACTGAAACCACTCTCGGCAATTTCCTGTGCCGCCTCGATCAACTTGCGCAGGCTGGCCCGCTCACTAACCACCTGGGAGTAGGCCCGGATATTGGAGGCACTGGGCGTGTTCTGGGCTAATTCGGCGAGATAGGACAGGCCGCCGGCGGCCTCCAGCTCACCGCTGGCCTCCAGCTTGTCAGCGACAGTGATGACATCGACGGGGGCCACCGCCTCGGCAAGCTGTGCTATCTGGCGAAAAATCAGCCGGTGACCGGGCCGGTAAAAATCATTGGCGACAACCGTCTCCGCCACCGCATCCCAACCATCCGCCGATAGCAGCAAGCCGCCAAGTACCGATTGCTCAGCTTCCAGGGAGTGCGGATGCATTTTAATGCGCGCAACATCGCCATCTCCCGAGTAGGGGAGTTCTGACACATTGCTTGGAAAATCCGGGTCGGACATGATAGAGAGCGGTTGTTTACGGGTTACACAGATTATAGGAAATCGGAGTGGAGCAGAAGAGAAAACTCGGCGGCAGTGCCTCACAATCCCCAGGCATTAAAAATGCACCGGCCAGCAATGACCGGTGCATTATCGATTTTGACTTAACCCGCGAGCGGGTAAGGTAGTGGTCGCTTACTCGGGAATAACTGCAATGGCAACCGAGGCAGTGACATCACCGTGGATCTGGATGGCGATTTCGTACTCACCCAGTTCACGCAGTGCACCTTCGGGCAGGCGAACCTCGGATTTGTCGATCTCACAACCGGCCGCGGTAACAGCTTCCGCGATATCACGGGTACCCACCGAACCAAACAGCTTGCCTTCTTCCCCGGCATTGGCCTCGATCGAGATCAGGCCCAGGGCATTGACCGCTGCGGCACGCACTTCGGCAGACGACAGGGATGCTGCGGCTGCGGCTTCCAATTCGGCGCGACGCGTTTCAAACTCAGCGGTGTGCGCGGCTGTGGCTGGCACGGCCTTGCCCTGCGGAATGAGATAGTTGCGGCCAAAGCCAGCTTTCACATCAACCTTGTCTCCAAGGCCACCCAGGTTGCTGATGTTTTCCAGCAAAATGACTTCCATCCTACTTTCCTCTTTATGGGGAGTTGCCTCCCACTACTTCAATTGTCAGATTCGTCTGTGTCTTGTTGTTTACCGCGCCGTTCGAGCTTTTTCGCAGCACGTTTCTCCCAGCGCTGGCGAAAATTAAACCAGCTGTCGGCGATAGCAAAAAACACCACCACCAACTTCACCGGGTCCAAAATCAACCAGGCGGCGTAAAATACGCCTAACCATCCCGCACCCTGACCGCGCGCAGCGGCCCGGGCGTGAACCAGCGCCAATCCGACGAAGGTCAACGGGATGAAAAAAATCATCGCCCATGTGCGGTACTGCAAGCCCATACTGCTTAAGCCCAGGGCGAAAACCACCAATACCGCACTCACTGTGACCGGGTAATACAGCGCTTGGAACTCCACGCCGAAACCACCCGGGTTGTATAATTCTGCCTGCCAGTAGCGCGCCAGTAACAGGCACAGCACCGACAACATAGCCGTTCCCGCTCCCAGCATGCCGGCAATTTGCGGCGCATCGGGCCGGGGTAAAACAACCGCCTCACCACCCTGTGACAGCTGCTGCTCGACATTGGCCAAAAACTCACCGAAGTAAGCCACAATCTGGTCCAGGTACTGTCCTCCCAGAGCCATCACCAGTAAGCCGGTGACCAGGCCAACACCCACACTTGCCAGCACAGCAAGCGGCAGGTTCACAAAGGAGCGCAATACCGTGGCGAGAACCATGGTCCCCACCAATAATGCCAGCGGACCGCTATCGCCGAAGGCATACAACATCGTGCCAGCCGGTAGCAGAGCCCACACAAACAGGCTGGCACCTTCTCCCACGCCCTTGCGCAGGGTGACCAATGCCAGCACAGCGGCACTGATCCAACAAAATAACAGGCTACCTGCGCCGCCAACTACAACCAGCAACGCCTGTAAGCGCCCGCGCATGACAAATTCTGCCAAACCCTTCAAGAAAAGCCTCGACTGCTCAGCGCGCGGGTCAAAAAATTCCTACTGGTGTGCATCCGTGTAAGGCAGCAGAGCCAGGAAACGCGCGCGCTTTACAGCGGTCGCCAACTGGCGCTGGTAACGGGCCTTGGTGCCGGTGATGCGGCTGGGTACAATTTTGCCCGTTTCGGATACATACGCCTTCAGCGTTTCCAGATCCTTGTAATCGATTTCCTTGGTGCCTTCTGCAGTAAAGCGACAGAACTTACGGCGGCGGAAAAAACGTGCCATGGTAATACTCCTCTAAACCTTTCAAATTCGTTACGGTGCGCGGAAGATTTACTCTTCGCTGGCTTTTTCGGTTGTTTCCGCTGTTGCCGCTGTTGCCGCTGTTGCCGCTGTTGCCGCTGTTTCTGCAGGGGCCTCTTCAGCTGCAACGGCTTCAGCTACAACGGCTTCCGGCTTGGGAGCAGCCTCAGCCCTGGCAGCTTCAGACGCCTGGCGCTCTTCGTAACGGCTCTTACGCTCGCGGTTCTCTTTCTCAGCCTTCATGATGAAAGATTCTTCAGTCACAGGCTCATTGCGGCGGATTACCAGGTTGCGGATAACCGCATCGTTGAAACGGAAGGTTGTAGTCAACTCCTCCAGGGCGTCGTTGGACGCTTCCACATTCATCAGCACGTAGTGTGCCTTGTGGATTTTGTTGATCGGGTAGGACAACTGGCGGCGGCCCCAGTCTTCCAGGCGATGCACTTGTCCGCCGTCTTTCTGGATACCAGAGGTGTAGCGCTCGATCATACCGGGCACTTGTTCAGACTGGTCCGGATGGACCATAAATATGATTTCGTAATGTCGCATACGATAAGCTCCTTACGGGTTAATGCTACCCATCTCTTACCCTAGAGCGGTGTAGCAAGGAGGATCGGCTATATAAAACAGCCGGGCAAATTTTGAGGCAGCGGATTCTACCGATTTTGGGCCGGCACCGCAAGGGGGCGAAATTCCTGGCGAAAGGGACGCAAATTTCCAAAGGATTCAGGGACTTGCAATTTCAATACAATCGCGGCGTCGAACACCTCAAGCGACAGTCTCGGCTCAGCGCCGCTGGCGGGCAATCTCAAACAGGCAGATACCCGTTGCTACAGACACGTTGAGGCTACTCACAGAGCCACTCATCGGTAAATGGACCAGGTAATCACACTGCTCACGGGTCAGGCGGCGCATGCCCTTGCCTTCGGCGCCCATGACCAGGGCGACCGATGTGGTGAGGTCACAATCATAGATTGAAGCCTCGGAATCACCGTCGGTGCCATACAACCAGACACCGCGCTCCTGCAGGGCCTGCAAGGTGCGGGTGATATTGGTGACTTTGACGAACGGCACCACCTCCGCCGCGCCACAGGCCACCTTGCGGGCAACCGGGGTGAGGTCTGCAGACTTGTCCTTGGGCACCACCACCGCATCCACCCCCGCCGCATCGGCACTGCGCAGGCAGGCCCCAAGGTTATGGGGATCGGTGACGCCGTCCAGCACCAGCACCAGCACGGGACCATCCTTGTTGTCCACCGCCTGCAGTAGGTCCTGTTCGCGCCACTGGTTAGATCCAGCATCACTCCCGCCCGCGGCATCGTTCCCTGCAGCGGCATCCGCCAATTCAGCCACTGCACCCTGGTGACGGGCGTTGACCATGGCATCCAGGGCACTGCGCGGCTCACGCTGCACCATCACGCCCTGATTGCGGGCCAGCTCCACCAGGGCGGTAATACGTTTGTCATCACGCCCCTGCTGCAGCAGCAGTCGCTGCACGCCCCGGGGGTTTTGCCGCAGCAGGCTATCCACCGCGTGAATACCATAGGTGTAGCGCATACTCAGCGGCGACGCCTTTGCCCTGTTTTGCCTTTGGGCTTACCAGCTGGCTTGTTCTTCTTGCCCTTTTTCTCCCCTTTGGGCGCCGGGGCACTGGAAGCTTTACCGGATTTAGCCTTGCGCGGTGGCTTGGCTTCCAGTAGTTCCAGATCGATCTTGCGGTCATCGAGATCCACCCGGGCGACCTGCACCCGCACCGATCCTCCCAACTGGAAACTGCGCCCGGTGCGCTCACCGGTGAGACGCTGGCTGGACTTGTCGAAGTTGTAGTAATCCCCGGGCAGCGCAGTGATATGGACAAGGCCCTCGATATACAGGTCTTTCAGCTCCACAAATAGTCCGAAACTTGTGACTGCACTGATGACACCCTCGAACTCGTCCCCCACATGCTCCTGCAGGTATTCGCATTTGAGCCAGGCATTGACCTCCCGGGTGGCATCGTCGGCGCGCCGCTCGGTCATGGAACAATGTTCACCATGAACCACCATGGCGTGAATATCGTAGGGGAAAATTTGCTTGGCAGGAATCGGCTCGGCACCTTCGACCCGCAGCACTGCGCTGGCCTCACCGCCACTGCGAATCAGGTGCCGTATGCCGCGGTGTACCAACAAATCCGGGTAGCGCCGTATGGGCGAGGTGAAATGCGTGTAAGCGTCATAGTGCAAACCGAAGTGGCCGCCGTTTTCCGGCTGGTACACCGCCTGGCTAAGTGAGCGCAGCAGCATGGTCTGGATGACGTGGGCATCCTCGCGATCCACGATCTCCTGCAGCAATAGCTGGTAGTGCACTGGCGTGGGTTTCTCGCCACCACCCAGATCCAGGCCCAGTTCGCCCAGGAACTTGCGCAAGCCTTCCAGTTTCTCTTCGCCGGGCCCCTCGTGCACACGAAACAGCATGGGCAGCTTGTTGGACTCATAAAAGTTCGCGGTAGCCACGTTGGCGCAGAGCATACACTCCTCGATCAGCTTGTGCGCGTCGTTACGCACCACCGGCACAATGGCCTCGATCTTACGGTGTTCGTCGAAGATAATGCGGGTTTCTACTGTTTCAAAGTCGATGGCACCGCGTTTGTCCCTGGCGGCGCGCAGCACGTGATACAGGCTGTGCAGGCGCTGCAGGTCCACCACCAGCGCCTTGTCTATCTCCGCATGACTACCCTGCTCCAGCGCCTCACCCACCTGCGTATAGGTCAGGCGGGCATGGGAGTGGACCAGGCCTTCAAAGAAATGGTATTTATTGAGATTGCCAGCAGCGCTCAACTCCATCTCACAGACCATGGCCAGCCGATCTACCTGAGGCTTCAGTGAGCACA
Organism: uncultured Halieaceae bacterium; assembly: GCA_965363655.1. GTDB lineage: Bacteria > Pseudomonadota > Gammaproteobacteria > Pseudomonadales > Halieaceae > Marimicrobium. Next base: position 5,334 of record CBDTVJ010000256.1, read on the forward strand.
AGCCGTTAGACAGGGCTTCGGGCAGCATGGGCACCACGCGTTCGGGAAAATACACCGAGTTGCCCCGCGCCGCCGCCTCCTCATCCAGGGCCGAACCGGGACGGACATAGTGGGAGACATCCGCTATCGCCACCCACAGCCGCCAGCCACCGCCACTGCGCTTCTCACAGTACACCGCATCGTCGAAATCCCGCGCGTCCTCGCCATCGATAGTGACGAAAGACAGGTCCCGCAAATCAACCCGGTGCAGTTTGTCTTCCTCCCGGGGCTCGGCTTCCAGGCGTCCCGCCTCTTCCACCACGGCCTCTGGCCATTCCCAGGGAATGCCGTGGGAGCGGATAGCCACATCAATTTCCAGGCCGGGGTCCAGGTGATCGCCAAGGATCTCGGCAATGCGCCCCTTGGCACCCAATTGGCGGGTGGGATAATCGGTAATTTCCGCCGTTACAATCTGTCCCGAGAGAGCTTTGCCCTTGTCTTTTGGCGGAATAAGTATCTGTTGCGTGAGCCGGCCATTGTCAGGGATGACAAAGCCGATGCCGCTCTCTTCCTGGTAGCGGCCCACCACCTGGTGGTGTCCCCGCTGCAGCACTTCTACCACCTTGCCTTCCAGGCGGCCGCGCCGATCTTCTCCGGTGATCTGCACCAGTACTTCGTCGCCGTCAAAGACGAAGTGCATCTGCCGTGCACTGAGGTAAACGTCATCCCCTTCTGCCAACGGCATGGCAAAGCCATAGCCGTCCCGATGCCCCTGCACCCTGCAATGCAGCAGGTTCATCTTGTCCACCAGGCCATAGGCGCCGCGGCGATTGACCATCAGCTGGCCGTCTCTCTCCATGGCCCGCAGGCGTTTGCGCA
>CBDTVJ010000257.1:0-6163 GCA_965363655.1 uncultured Halieaceae bacterium
TCCATGTGCTCTCGGGCTCGCGGATGGCCGCCCCGACTCTCCATGGCCTCACACGTCCCCGCCATAAGGTCAGGGGCAACTACGGCTCTCCCCTGCGCAAGTTTCTGATATTTGTAATATCGTATAGTTTTAGAGCGTTAGCTTCGTGGTGGTAGATTACCCATCCTAGGACTGTGCGAGGCATGGAGCCGAGGTCAAGCCCCCATGGATGGGTTCACGGCGGGTCCTGGGATGGGTAATCTACCATCACGGAGCGGCAATCCACTGCAATACAGGGTATTGCGTCTACAGTAATGAGGCTGAAGCCGCCCCCGATCTCGGAGCAAAAAAAAGCCGGCTAAATCAGCCGGCTTTTTCATGTCTGGCAAAAACTTACGCAGCCAGTGCTTTTACCTGTGTGTTCAGGCGGCTCTTGTGGCGAGCAGCCTTGTTCTTGTGAATGATGCCTTTGTCGGCCATGCGGTCGATAACAGGTACCGCATGGTCATAAGCTTCTTTGGCAGCCGCTGCGTCACCGGTGGTCACTGCCGCGTCTACTTTCTTGATTACGGTGCGAACCAGGGAGCGCAGACTGGCGTTATGGTTGCGTCGCTTTTCCGCCTGGCGGGCGCGTTTCTTTGCTTGTGGTGAATTCGCCACTGTCTAATACCTCGATCGGGGTCAAAATTTGGATGCGCGATTATTCACATTGGGCATGCACTTGTCAACCGCTGTCTCACTGGTTCGGCCGCTGCCTGCTGGGGTATACTAATGGCTATTAGTTATTATTGGCGGACATCCCGGGATAGTCTGGCCATCGCAGGTGACGAATCAAGATGGAAAACCAGGCCGCATCGACCGTCCAGTCTCCCAGCACAGCGGAGCGTATTCTCGATGCGGCGGAAGACCTGTTCGCCGAGAAAGGCTATAGCGCCACCTCCCTGGGCGACGTGGCGGACCGTGTCGGCATTCGCTCACCCAGCCTCTATAATCACTTCAAGAACAAGGAAGCGCTGTATGAGGCGGTTCTGGAGCGCTTGCTGGTGAAGTTTTCCGCCCCCCTGGCGGAATTGGAGAGCGGACCGGTGACCAACGAGCGCGTATTCCACTGGCTGGATGTCATCGTGCGCCAGCATCATGCCAACCCGAACCTGGCGCGCCTGTTGCAGCACGCCGCGCTGTCGGGCGGCCCCCATACCAATGAGTTGATTGATCGCCTGTTCCGTCCCATGTTCCAGCCCGGTGCCAAGATAGAGGGTGAAGCCCTTTCCCTGTTCGAGAAAACCGGATTGCAGCCCTGGGCGGTAATGGCCTTCAATAACCTGGTGATGTCCTACGTCACCATGGCGCCGATGTACCGGGACCTGCTGGGCCAGGACCCATTCAGTGACGAGGCCCTGGAAAAGCAGCTGAGCCTCATCAAGACCCTGCTGCGGGCTGTTTTCGAGTACAAAGGGGACTAAACTCCCCCGGCCCCTGCGCGGGCACCCCCATTTAAAGAACGAGAGGCCTGTTCCTGACCATGTTGATTTCTGATGCGGTGCATATTTGGCGTGAGTCAGATGGCGACTACCACATACAGTGGCGCGCCAGTCATCCCGATACCGAGGTTACTGTTGAGCCCTTGGGCGCCAGCGGGGCTGTTGAGGCCCATTATGGCGAGGACACCGAGCGTGTGCGCCTGTCCGGCCTGGCGCCGGCGAGTCGGCACTATTTCCGCCTGCGCGACCAGCATGGTACCGAGGTGCTTGCCGCAGAGCGCAAGCTGGGTATGCAGGGTACGCCAAACTTTCGGGATTTTGGGGGCTATCGCACGGCTGACGGACGCCAGGTGAAATGGGGTTTTTTGTTCCGCTCCGGGCAGTTGTCCGGTCTCAGTGCACAGGATGTGACTTTGCTGGCCAGCCTGGAACTGGACCTGGTCTGTGATTTTCGGCGCCTGGAAGAGCAGGAAAATGAGCCCAGTCGCCTGCCGCAGCGCGATTCTCCCCGCATCGCCAGTTTGCCCATCATTCCCGGCAGTAACTCGCGCTTTTTTGAGGAGGCCGAAAGCCGTGATTTGGGCGGTCGCCAGGCGATGTTCGATTTCATGGTCGAAATCAATCGAGACTTCGCCGAGGCGCAAAGTGAAACCTATGCGCGGATGTTCAAGGAAATTTTGAATATCGAGGATGCGCGCTTCCTGGTGCATTGCGCTGCTGGCAAGGACCGTACCGGATTTGCCGCTGCTATTATCCTGCTGGCCCTGGGAGTGCCGCGGGAAATTGTGATGCGTGATTACATGCTCACCAGCCAGTTTTTCCATCCGCAGCACGAGATTGAGCGCCTGCAGCGCAAGTACCAGATGGAGCACATGGATGCGGCTTCAGTGCTGCCGATGCTGGAAGTGCATGAGGACTATCTGATCCGGGCCCTGGATGCGATTGAGGAGAGCTTTTCGTCGTTTGAGGACTATCTGGAAAAGGCCCTTGGGGTAGGGCCTGCCGAACTGGCGCACTTGCGGGCGCGCTATCTGGACTGAATGCTATAAAACGAAAAATCGCCGCGAGGTTAGCGACCCGGTGTAAGCAAAGACCTTATTTGGCCTGCTTGCAGGCAGCCTTGGCAGCTTTGATCTGTTTCTTTTGACACACTTCGCTGCTGGCATCACCCACGCACCACTTGCGACGGTTATCCCAGGCGGTCAGCTCGGCTTTTTTGCCATTGGAGCATTTTACGGTGTATTTCGCATAGGCTGTGCCATCTGCAGTTTCCGCATTGGCGTTGAATACGATACTGGTAGGTTTGGCGGCGAAGCTGGCGCCAGAAAAGGCCACCAGGGCGGTTGCGGCGGCTACTTTCAATATGTTCATCATGTTTCCCTCTGGATTTCACTATGCTCGCTGGCCCGGGGGTGGTGCTGTTCCACTGCGGGGAGCGCTGGCGGCATTATACGGGTTGGGGGCGGCCAAACAGAGTTAGTAGTTTGTAATTTTTGGGTATTTTGGTAACAATTATTTTCCAGAAAAGAACTTGGATATCTTTAACTAATTGATTTTTATATATAAAAATGGCTTTTCTGAGAGGCGGTGCCCGAGAAGCATTAACAATCGTTAATGCTTCTACAGGTAACAGTTCTCGCGATTGGTGCAGATCACGCGATCCAGATTAATACCCAGCCAATGATGGCCGTAATGATAGCTTCACGGGCCTTGTCCAGGCGGGTCAGCGCGTACAAATAGGACAATGGGGGTAGGAATAGTGTGCATAGGCCCCAGGCGTAGTCTTCTTTCCAGGCTGTGACGAGCAGCAGAACCCAGCTTACCAGGAGTGTTGCTGCACCGTATGTGATCAATGTGGCTGTTCCCGCGTCCATGTTTCCTCCAGATTTGATTGATCAAAAATTGCGGCAGCAGGGTAGCAGAAAGCCCACTGCAAGTCAGTGCCCAAATACAGCGAACTTTGTCGCTTCACAAAGCGTCCAGATCAGGCGTGGAGCGCGCACGGGCGCATCTGGCGGATGACTCCCGGGCAGAATTTGGGTATGGTGAGGCGCTTTCGTGAGCCGGGAACAGTGGTTTGACAGATCCCTTTGCAGATATCCGGCCCTACAGGGACGATGAGGTCGCGGCTGTTCTCGCGCGCTTGCTCAACAACCCTGAATTCCTGGGCGCCATGGCGAGTTTGCGCCTGGGCCGCCTGGCATCTATTGCCCCGTCCCTGGTGCGTCCGCTGGTGCGCTTTATGCTGGCCCGGGAAGTGCGTGACGTCGCGGATGTGCGTGGCATGCAGGTCATCATTGAGCGCTACATGCAGCGCATGATAGAGCGCGCCACCGGCGGCTTCAGCGTGTCCGGCCTGGACCGCCTGAACCCTGTGCGGCCCTACCTGTATATGAGTAATCACCGCGATATCGCCATGGACCCGGCGTTTACCAACTTTGCCCTGCATCGCAATGGTTACGATACGGTGCGCATTGCCATCGGTGATAACCTGCTCACCACGCCCTGGGTCTCTGACCTCATGCGGCTGAACAAGAGTTTCATCGTCAAGCGCTCTGTCAGTAGCCCCCGGGAATTGTTCGCGGCTTCAAAAAACCTTGCCAACTTTATCCAGCACTCACTGCTGCAGGAAAATGCAGCTATCTGGATTGCGCAGCGCGAGGGGCGGGCGAAAGATGGCATTGATCGCACTGAACCAGTGATCATCAAGATGCTGTCCATGAGCCGTGACAAGCGCGAGCAGGCCTTCGGTGAGCATATCCAAAGCCTCGGTATTGTGCCGGTGGCCATTTCCTATGAGCTGGACCCCTGTGACGCCATGAAAGCCCGCGAACTGCACCAGTTGGCGACGCAGGGCAGTTACGAAAAAGGTGAGCAGGAAGATGTGGCCTCTATTGCCGAGGGTATCTCCGGTGAGAAGGGTAGTGTACATGTGTCCTTTGGCTCTCCCCTCGGTGGTGGGTTGGACGACCCGCAGGCAGTAGCCGCCGAGGTCGATCGGCAGATCACCAGGGAGTATTGCCTGCACCCCACCAACCTTTATGCCTACCATCGCCTGCACGGCAAGGATGCGCCGGTCCCTGCGGATCTTTACCTGGAGGAGGGTGATTGCAGCGAGTCAGGCTTTCACGCCCGTATTGATGCCATGCCCGAGGAACACTGGCCCTATGCATTGGGTATCTATGCCAATGCGGTAGTGAGCAAGCTGGCCCAGGCTGAGGGCTCGTAGCCCCCTTGCTCAGCGACGAGGTCAAAGACAGTATCCGCGAGGCCTATAACGCCATTGTGGAGCACAAGTCCCTCAAGCCCCGTTGGGGGCAGCGTCAGATGATCGCGGAAATCGCCAATACCCTGGGTCGCATAGCCCTGCCCGGGGAAGCGGGTTCCCGCGAGCCTGCAGTCTGTGTCATCGAAGCCGGCACCGGCACCGGCAAGACCATCGCCTACGCGGTTGCGGCTATTCCCATGGCCCAGGCCCTGGGTAAGCGCCTGGTGGTGGCCACCGCCACCATCGCCCTGCAGGAACAGTTCGTCAACAAGGACCTGCCCGACATTCGCCAGGCCAGCGGCCTGAATTTCAGTTTTGCTCTCGCCAAGGGCCGGCGGCGCTATGTGTGCCTGTCCAAGCTTGATCGGCTGATGGCGGATGGCCAGGGGGAGGGCGGCCTGTTGCCACTCTATCCCGATGAAGTGGGGACACCACTGGCGGCGGAGGCGCTGCCGGTCTACAACGCTATGCTGGATGCTATGGGCCGCGGGCAGTGGGATGGTGACAGGGATAACTGGCCGGAGAATATTGCGGAGGACGTCTGGTACGGCGTGACCACCGATCACAGTCAGTGCAGCGGCAGGCGCTGCCCCAACATCAGTCAGTGCAGTTTCTACCGCGCGCGGGATGAACTGCAAAGCGCTGACATTATTGTCACCAACCACGATCTGACACTGTCTGACCTGGCCCTCGGTGGCGGCGCTATCCTGTCGCCGCCGGAGGAGAGTATTTACGTCTTTGATGAGGGGCATCACCTGCCTGGCAAAGCCTTGTCGCATTTCGCCAGCTTCTGTCGCCTGCACACCACGATAGCCTGGCTGCAGGACAGCAAAAAATCGCTGGCACAGTCGGCGGGGGTGCTGGGTGCACTGGCAAGTGCCCGGCGTCTACTGCAGACTTTGCCGGCAGAAATGGACGAGGCGATAGCGGCGCTGCAGGTGGCAGAGCAGACAGTGTCGAACCTGTTTGACGAGAGCAGCGTGGATGACAGTCGCGATGACCAGCAGCTGCGCCTGGCGCATGGCCTGGTGCCGCCCTCGCTGATTCCCGTGGCGGCGGCACTCACCGGCCTGTTTCAAAAGTTGACCGGCGCCCTGTCCCGCCTGGAGACGATGTTGGAAGAAGCGCTGGATGATGAGTTTTCCGGCGTGGACAAGTCTGATATAGAAACCTGGCATATCAATATAGGCGGCATGCTGGGCAGGGCGGAAGGGGCGCTCGCCCTGTGGCAGGAATACGCAGTGACTGGCGAGGGTGAGATCCCCCCCAAGGCGCGTTGGATAACCCTGCTGAACAGCGCTGGCCAGTTCGGCTTTGAGTTGCGGTGCAGCCCGGTGCTGGCGGCGGACATCTTGCAGGAATGCCTGTGGTCCAGGGCTGCTGGTGTGATTGTTACCTCCGCCACCATCACCGCCCTGAATTCCTTCGAGCGTTT
>CBDTVJ010000258.1:0-6146 GCA_965363655.1 uncultured Halieaceae bacterium
CAGCAATTACTCGGGGAAAAGGTGGATTGGCGAATGCCTCTAAAGTAGGCGAAAGTGCCCCCTAAACTTCTGACTCCGTTAGCAAGTATTCAATTTATTGTTACGACCTCTGTTGGCACATAAGAGGCAAAATTAAGGTCGAAATCCCACCCAAATTTGGTCCGCAATGAGGTAGAAGCGGACTAAATCAGGGTGCTGGCCAGAGTCTCGGTTACTTCCGCTTTCGCCTAGGAAGGGACGTTAGCTCTGTGGTATTGTTTTCGGCAGCTAACGACTCGTAACGGACACTGGGCTTTGAAACTATATTGCACCAGCGGGTGATGATAAGAGTATGGAAACTAAATTACCCGGCGTTCTATTTGTCCTTTCCGCCGCCTCTCTGCTGTCGTTCTGGGGTATCTACCTTTTTGCGGGAATTCCGGACGGCATGACACTCTCCTTTGTGTCGGATTTACTACTACACAGCTTTGATCCTGATCAGGAACACTTCTTTTCGTTCGTATTTAGCGCCTTATCCACCCTGATGGCACTGATCTGCGCCGTTATCTATTTCCGTAAGGGTGGGCGACGCACTGCCATGATGATGACAATAGTACATGCGCCCTTAGCTTTCTTGATCTGGGACTGGAGCTACGCATTGATGATAGCCTTGCCTTTAACTTGCGCCGGTCAAGTCTTTCAAAACGCATCGACTTCACCGGCATCTTGAGCGTCCGCTTGCGACTGAGGCTGTGTGAAAACTCCGGGGACGTAAAATGCGCCCTCAAAATATGAAAGAACCGCGCGCTGGAGCGGCCTGCTTTGAGGTTTCATACTGAAAAAATGGAAGCAGGAACCTGTTCGCACGATCAAAAAATTTCACTTTGCGTTTTCACACAGCCTCGACTCAAAGCGAACGCTCGTCAAACATCATTTAGCTATTAATTCAGGGAGACGGAATCTATGCTGGAAGATTTGGGGAATATAGGCGAATTCGTTGGATCATTGGCGGTGCTAATAACATTGGTATACCTCGCTGTGCAAATTCGTTCAAACACAAAAGCTACTCAATCTGAAAATCGTGCGGGTGTGGCGCGAGAGTACAGGGACGTGATGCAGCCTGAAAGTGACCCGCAGATCGCTAGAATATTTGGTGAGGGTTTGCGAAATTACCCGGATATGGATCACGACAAGCTGATTCAATACAGCGCCTATCTGAACAGGCAGTCACTTTTCTTTCAAGGCGTGTATGCGCGCTATGAAACTGGACAGCTTGAAGATGAAACATACAAGGCCTATCTGGGCTGGTACGCCTGCTTAATTGCCACTCCTGGTGGCGCTCGATGGTTCGACGACATCGTGCGTCCAATCTATGTGCCGAGTATGGTGGCGGAAGTAGATGCTAGGGTTCGGGAGGGTGGTTTAGTCGATGCTACTACTCTGCCGGCCTATCAGGTGCTCAGTGATGACACCTAACGACTACGGGCAGTGCGCTGCCGTAAGCGTTAAGGTCCCCTATGAGGTGGAAGCGGACGTTAGCTGTTCCCGCTACCTCAGACCTTAGTGCCCTCAGTCAGCGGGATAACGATGGTGGTGTCACTGGCGAAATGATGTCCCAGTTTGCCGAGAGGTGAGCAGTCTGGGGGAGAGGGGGGTAGCGTGTCGGTAGGTCTGCTCGTCATTGATTGATTCTCATGATAGGTTTGACGAGCACTGATTCTTCCAATTGAACCAGAATATACGTCAATGCTTTGGAGTTAGCAGCATGAGTCAATTCGAATTTGTAATGACGGCTGTCTCAGTATTCATGTCTTTTGGCGTGGTGCGACTCCTCGATGGGCTGCGTTCTACATTCAACTCAAATCGGAGTTATTGGATTCATTCTTCATGGGTGGTAATTAGGCTTTGCAGTTATGTGTTGTTGTGGTGTGGGAGTTGGTCTGTTAGGGAGTACGAATCCTGGAACCCTTTCCAGTTTTGTTTGTGGCTTGTGCCTTTTGGATTGCTGTACTTGCAATCCACAGCCTTGGTCACAACACGTCCTGACGATATTCAGGATTGGAGAAGTCACTTTTTGCGAAATTCGATCTTGGTTCTTCGCCACCAATATTTTGTTCATATTGACTCTGTTTTCCAGCACGAGCGTCTTTGGAAGTATTTCAATCCTTCACCCGGTGAGCATCCCCTATCTCGTGATTCTCATCATCTCCATCGTAGGTTACTACTCCGATTCCCATAAAGTCCAAGCCACGATCGCAATTATCGCGTTGCTCAATCTTGTTCTTGGATGGGGCGTTCAGCTGTTTGATCCCACGACTATTCCTATTGATGTCGGCAATCCGTAACGCGAACTCAGCGCGAAGGTGGCTATTGATTGATTTCTATCATCCAATAAAGTTGCGCTTTTCGGTGGCATCGGAAGTTCTAGTGTATGACCACTGTTAGGGTTTAGAGTATTGTACAAACGACCGCTATAGGATAGTCGCCATTTGGATGGAGCGTTTGCGCTCGTTCACCCCAGCTTTCCCAGGCACCCCGCCCCATGGCCCTGCCCGGAGCTTGCCGAGAGGTGGGCATTCTGGGGCAGAGGGGGCGGGGTAGCTGATGTCGGATTTCCCCAAAAACCAGCCGCAGAGGCTATGATTGAGTGGCGGACAGAAAACGACTTACTGCGCTCATAAGCCGTAAATCTTCATCTTCGGCAGGGTCGAGTCTCAGCTGAGCGCTCTCGGTATCTTGCTTCAGTTTTAGCTCATCATTGGTAGAAATCCCGGCGCTCATTTTGTATGAGAAACTGAAATTTCTGGTTCGCTTACCAGATCGATTGACTCAGCTAACTGCTTGATCTCGCAGAGCGCGTGATTCCATAGTACGTCGTGGATAAATTCGGGGAAGAAGAACCTAAAAGTGCGCAAGTACAAACGACTCAACGGACTTTTCCCACGGGCGTAATCGAAAGATAGGTTAATAGTGAGACGACAGAGCTTAGGTGATTGAGGTTCTACTTCGAACAGGAATAGACCGCCATGAGCAAATCCCTCCAGCACGTTGTATGCAATAGTATTTTCGCTAGCTGTCGGTTTTTGCTCAATGGAAAATGTAATAAGACCGCCGAATATGTTGTAGCCAATCCTATACCCTGCTTGAAAGACGTCGCCTGATATTCTTCGAATACGCACCCACCGAGGATTTAAGTATGGCCTATTTTCCTCGCCAAGTTGGCCCAGTAAAAGAAGCACAGCACGGGGATCAGCTCTAACAAGAATGGAGTACATACATTCAAATTCGGTTGCTCGCCCATTCGTTATTTCACTGCGCCTGGCCTGCATTTGCTCAAGTGAAACGGCAGTGGGGAACCTGCCTATGCCGGCCCAATCCAGGCCGAAAAACTGCTCGCCCATCCAGTTCCTCGCAGTAACATACACGCCGCCCCAAAGAATTTTCCAGAGCGTCGTCGGCCTGAGCATCGACCATGCTATTTTCTCGTAGCTCTGATCGCCGCTTGATATGGCCCAGAAGATCTGGCCGAAGCTCCGCTCAAAGTTATGTTTAGATTTTCTTTCACTGGCATAAGTCTGATATATAACCCGGCTTAAAAATGGGCTGGTAAAAAACCATCGATACATGAAGAAAATCAGTGTCGCGAACCGATTATCCCTTCGGAATCTCTGGAGCGTCGGTTTATAGCCTGCCTTCAGGTTTCCTAAATCTATGCCGCGATCAAAAACAACTGCAGCGAGATCCCTGGCCATGTCGTGTGCGGACAAAATGCCGTCCTTGTACTGCCGGCTAGTCGCCATATCGCCTACTGCTGCAGCCCTGTGTGCGTAAGGCATGTCAGCAGTGCCAACAACAATGCTGGGGTTGCAGAGGCACTGAATACGGAGCTGAGTTTCGGGCGGTAAGGTTCTACGAATCTGGGGTACCGCGAGAAAGTCCCGGATAAGCTGCCGTTGCTGCTTGTGCGTGATAGCCTCGTCAACGCTTTTGCCGATGACTGTTACTGTGAAATAGCCTCTCTTGGGCATGATTGAGCACATATCCAGTTGCAGCTGATCTACACTGCTCTCTATGAAATGCAGATCGCCATCAACGGCTTCAAAGTGGCTGTGTGGCGCTTCCAATTCAAAAATCAGCGCTTTCCTCAAGCTAGGGGGAACATAATCTGGTTGCAGCATCCGAAAGAGGTCAGTGGATGTATACCTGCCGACGCTCGGATCTGCTTGCTCGTTGACGCCACCGGCGAATACCACGAAATCCGCTGAGAGCTCCGCTTCCCCATCGTTTTCCTGGAAACATACCACCGGCTTGTCAGCCAGGTCATAGAACATTCGAGACACCCTGCTACCAATCAACTCCGCACCCAGGTCTATAGCCGCGTCCAGCATCAGGGAGTCGAATGATTCGTGTCTCGGTTGTTTTCTTTCGAACGGCAAGGCTCCCCGGTAGACGGAGAGCATTTTCCTGTTTTCAGGTACAGGGAGATTGATGTGCTTCCAGTTGCCTTGCAAGGTAATTGAGTTTATTCGAGCCTGCACAACCTCAGCAGGTAAGCTCAGGCCCAGATCTTCCAGAGCGTCATTCAGGCGGGGCGAGATTCCACCGGCACATTGCGGACAGCCCTCATAGGATTCGTGAAGGGTTTCCTGTTCGTCATTCCGAGACCTACGCCTGCGCTCGAAGACAATGACCCGCACTTTCAACGTATGCAGCCGTGCCTGCTTTAGCAAGTGGATCGCTGAAAAAGATCCGGCCGGACCACCCCCCACGATAGCGATAATCGCATTATCTTGCAGGGTAATGCTGCTCGGTGCAGTTGTTGTCATAACTTTTCGCCGAATGGCATCGGCGCTAGACCCCACCTACGGTGGACAGTCAATAAACCAACTCAGTTTCAGCGTACTAGCCACGCAAGTATATGTCCACAATAAACGCATGGTATTTGTCTGATTGAAGCCTCGATCGGTTATTGCCAGCTCGATTGGCTCTGATCGATATTACCCTGGGTAAGTAATTACAAACGCAACCGAACATCTCATAAACCCGCTATCCAGCTCCTCACCGGATCACCCCATGCCCCTACCCATACCTCACCCAGGATTTGCCAAGAGGTGGCTGTTCTGGGGCACTGTGGGTATCTGTCGATGATCCTTCCAGAACCAGGCGGGTCCTATTGGAAAGTACTCCGAATTTCGTGGGCAGATATTATGTTGGTATGTGGTGTGGAAGGGGGTATGCCCCGGGTGAAAGTCTGGCTATGAGGGGGTGTGTATGTCTGCTTTTTCCGATAGAGGACGTTCGCTCTGCATGGGGCCGGGGGGCGCTGCCATCCCATTGAGGCTATCACTGCTCTTCGAACTATTGCTCTGACACTGACTCATACTATTTCTTTCAGGGTGCAAACTGGCTGTCATCCTTGTTGCTAGCCGGCGCTGCTCGGGGATCATGTCCTAGAGCTGCAAGCCATTTCGTGAATGACTCACCGGGGTTCTCGACTCTTTGTGCGGCGCTATCCTGGGTAGAAGCCAACAGCCTTTCAATGTAGTCCACATAAGTCTTTCCATAGCTGTTGTGATTCAATGGCCACCATGCGCGAATACCTGGCCATGAGAGCACCATATCGCACATGGATTCCTCGTACCCCTTGAATGCTTCCTCGTCAAGGTTGCCTTGGCGGTATTGATAGTACTGATTCTCGAAGTTGAGGAACAGTGTGCGACAGACCATCCAAAATTTTTGGAATGTGAGAGCATCAATGTCCCGGCTACCCTGCATTCCCCGAGCAAATGCCTCTGGGGCGTCGGAGCCAGCGAGGGCCAAGAACATGTCTTGCCATATTGATGCGTTCCCTTGAAAGGTAGAAGCATTTACTGCGCGAGTGTTATGTTTGGTCTGGATCGCAAGATATCCAAGCGTAGCAATCACCCCAATCGCACCGACGACCTCACCGATCGCACCGATCGCATCCCAGTTCATACTCCTTTCCTCTTGTTACCCAGTCTCCAACAAGGATAGACAAATGTTCGCTGTGAGGCGAAAGTAGACCCTCGGGTCATTGTAGACTAATAGTGCGCTTCTAGGCGAAGGAGGCATTTCAGTTTCTACGCTCAACACCACTGGGGAGGGCCGTTTTCGAGTTGCTAGCGGTCATATGGAGATGCAATTAC
>CBDTVJ010000259.1:0-6080 GCA_965363655.1 uncultured Halieaceae bacterium
CGGCAATTTCCTTACTGGATTGTTGCACCAGGTTGGGATCCTGGCATTTGATCAGGGCATGGTAATCGGCGAGAAAGAAAAAGGAGTCCTGCGACGGGTCGAGGGAAGCTTGTATTGCCGGGCGGATAGCGCCGACATAGTTACCCAGGTGAGGTGTCCCCGAGGTAGTAATACCGGTGAGTACGCGTTGTTTTGCCATAGCGATCTGGTGGCCTGCAAAAGGCGCCAATGATACTGCTATTAGTGCCTACTTGCTATGCCGGGAAGCCATGGTCTCACTGAATAACCGGGCATACTTTGGCGCCAGGGATGCCAGGCTGAAGCCTGTGACATCAGGAACCGGGACTTCAGCATTCTGCAATCCAGACGCCAGCTGCAGAATCAATTCAGTCGCAGCACACGCCTCCACATTGCTATCTTCCAGGTCGCTGGAATAGATAAATTGCGCTGGATAGTTTTCCGGGTAGACCAGCCGGCCTGGCACTACAGGCAGGCAACCACAGGCTACGGCCTCCTGTACCGCCAGCCCCTGGAATTCATGCAGGGACGTGGATAAAACAATATCAGCGCCGGATAGCAAAGAACCGTAGGCCTCTCTGGACTCGACATAACCAAACTGCACCAGCCGGTGCCGGAACCCTGCTTCAATCTGCTCGAACACCTGGGGTGATTGCCGGAATTGCTGCCCCGTCACAGACAATTCGTAATCCTGCTCCGCCTGCTCCAGGCGATGCAGTATACGCAGCAGGCCGTCGCCGCCCTTATCGTGTTCAAAACGACCCAGCCAGCAAAGGCGTAAGGGGCGCAGTGGCCAACTGCCGGATGTCCAGGGCCACACGGCTGTGGTTTCTGCCACCGGTGGTTTATCGCAGGGAACAGCAAGCACGGAGGACTTTTCCTGCAATACACCCGGCAAGTCGCGCGGCACGTGGTCAGGTAGCCGGGCCATGAGATCTGAGCAGCCCTGCAGGAAGGTACGCATGTTGTAACGGGAGTTAAACACAATACGGTCCGCCGCCAGCGCTGAATAAATACTGACCATCTGGGCTTCGAGCAAACTGTGCTGCCGATTCCCCCGTGGATACTCAAACTGGTTCTCGTGAAAATAGACGATTGCAGGGATCGCCGCAAGGGCCGGCACCAGGCCGCGGAGTGTGGCCAGGTCGACCATGGAGGTCGCAATAAGGAGATCGTATTCCACAGCGAGTTTTTGCGGCTCTTGCAGCGCCCAGTACAGAGGGTTGCCGCGAACCCGCCAGCTAAAGTGACGCGGCGGCAGGCTCAATATCTGCCACTCCCATGAGGGAAACATGTTTTGCAGGCTGAGTTGCCAGTGCACATGACTGGCTGCCGCATAGGCCGACAGCAACAGAACCCTCATCGCCTGCGCCTCAATTGGCGTATAGCGGGCCCGGATGGTTGTAGAACCGGCCCAATACCCGGCAGAGATCCCAGGCATCACTGGCACCGGCAAGTTCTCGAATGGAGTGCATGCCAAGGGTGGGCACGCCGATATCCAGGGTACGAATTCCGGTCACGCCAGCCGTAATAGGCCCGATAGTACTGCCACAGCCCATGTCACTGCGCACCACGAAAGACTGCACCGGCACTTCCTCCAGGGCAGACAACATGCGAAAAAGCCCACTGGTCTCGCTACTGGTGGCATAGCGCTGGCTGGCATTGACCTTGATGACTGGCCCCTTGTTGAGCAGCGGACCATGATTATCATCGTGACGGTCGGCAAAGTTGGGATGAATCCCGTGTGCATTGTCCGCAGATATCATCATGGAGCGATTTGCCAGGGCAGCGTAATCCTCAGTATTTCCCGCAAGGCGTTGCAGCACCGAGCTGAGCAGTGGGCCCTGGGCACCGGCTGCTGAGACGCTGCCGACCTCCTCATGGTCATTGCACACCAGCAGTGAACTGTGAGCTCCGTCGCTCTGCAGTAGTGACTGCAGGCCGGTAAAACAGCTCAGCAGGTTATCCAGGCGAGCGGAGGCAATAAACTCCTGCTGCATACCGATCATTGCCGCCGCCTGGGTATCGTAAAATGACAATTCATAATCCAATACCTGCTCGACATCGCTACCCGGATACTCTTTTAACAGTTGCAGTTTGAGCAGCGAGCGCAGGTCGGCCTGCTCTTCCTTTCCCAACAAGCAGAGCACAGGCACAATATCCTTCTGCGCGTTTATCTCGCGTTTCTTATTGGCTTCCCGGTCCAGGTGAATCGCCAGGCTGGGGACAGTGGCGATGGCTTCGCGAAAATCCACCAGGCCTGTTTTAAGCTGCCCGCTGGTGGACTGGTAACTCACCCTCCCCGCCAGGGATAAATCTCGATCAAACCACGGGTTGAGCAAGGCGCCGCCATACACCTGCACACCCAGTTGCCAATAACCGTGACGTGCGACCTCCGGGTTCGGCTTGACCATGAGACAGGGGCTGTCGGTATGTGCGCCCACCATACGCATACCGTCTGTCGGGGAGGAGTCCCTGCCAATAATGAATGCGACAATTGAGCTATCGTTGCGCAGCAAATAGTATTTGCCCCCTGCAGCAATATTCCATGCAGTGCTATCTTCCAGCTTCTCGAACCCGGCCGCAGCCAGGCGCGCAGCCATTTCCACCACGGCGTGAAAGGGTGTGGTTGCGACCCCCAAAAACTCACAAAGCTGCCGGTTGAACTCGACCTGGTTCATAGTATGTCCTCTATCCTGTCAAATACCTGGGAATAAGCCGTAAAGCGCTGCGGGGCCTGCCACTAATCCTGCCGCTGCATGCGGGCAAAAAGGCTGGAGGTATCCCAGCGCCGGCCACCCATCTCCTGCACCTCGGCATAAAATTGATCAACCAGGGCCGTCACCGGCAAATCAAGCCCCATCTTGCCACTCTGCGCCAGCACCATGCCCAGGTCCTTGCGCATCAAATCCACTGCGAAGCCATGATCATATTCCTGTGCCAGCATGCTTTCGTGGCGATTATCCATTTGCCAGGACTGGGCCGCACCCTGGGATATCACTTCGATAACCGCGGCAGTATCGAGGCCAGCGCGCTCACAAAATGCCATTCCTTCAGCCAGCCCCTGCAACACACCGGCAATACAAACCTGGTTTACCATTTTGGCCAGCTGCCCCGCTCCGCTGGGGCCCAGCCATTTAGTGCAGCGCGAATATGCTGCAATTACCGGTTGAACTTTGTCATAAACAGCTGCATCACCGCCCACCATGACTGTCAATGTACCGTTTTCAGCACCTGCCTGCCCTCCCGAGACCGGCGCATCGAGAAAATCTACGCCGCGCAGCGCAGCCTCCGCTTCCAGCTCCCTGGCAATTTCTGCAGATGCTGTGGTGTGGTCGACAATAACCGCACCCTTGTGCAACCCTGCCAGTATGCCACGCGCAGACAACATGACTTCCCGTAGATCATCGTCATTGCCCACGCACACACAAACCAGCTCGGCACCACTAGCCGCGCCCGCCAGTGTGGATGCCATCTGGCCACCGTACTGGGCAACCCAATCACGCGCTTTTTCTGCGGTACGGTTATAAACACATACCCTGTGGCCTGCCATCTGCAAATATCCCGCCATCGGATACCCCATGACGCCAAGGCCTACAAACGTAACATTCATCTCATGTCCTCAACGTGGCAATGCGATTAGTACATCCAGAGAAAAAACAACAAAGCCGCCAACGCGACCCGATAGTACACAAAGGGCATCAGGCCCAAACGATCGAGCAAACGCAGGAAGGCAGCAATACACAAATAGGCTGCCACCGCAGAAACCACTGCGCCCAGCGCTAGCACCGACCAATCAACAATCGTGTCAGCAGAAGCAAGCTCCCAGGCCTTTAATGCGCCGGCACTGGCAATAATTGGAATTGAGAGCAGGAAGGAGAAGCGGGCCGAGGCCTGGCGATCCATCCCCAGCAGCAGCGCTGCTGTCATCGTGACGCCCGACCGCGACACCCCGGGAACCGGGGCCACAGCCTGGGCCAGGCCAATCAATAGTGCGACAGGCAGGGTAAGCACTGTGGCAATCCTGTTGCCCCTTGCGCGCCGATCAGCTACGCCAAGCAGGAGACCGAAAAGCAATGTAGTTGTGGCTATGACTGGCAGCGTGCGCAAGTGCCCTTCTATGAAGTCACCCGCCAGCAATCCCACCAGACCTGCTGGCACGGTGGCAAATCCGAGATACCACACCAGGCGACTATCGTCGTTGGCGGCCCCACCGACCAGCGAGCCGCACCAGGTAGCCCCCATACGCAGTAAATCGTCCCGGTAGTAAAACACCACGGCGGACAGAGTACCAACATGCACGGCGACATCAAACGCCAGACCCTGGTCGGGCCAGCCCAGAATGAGAGACGGGATAACCAAATGAGCGGAACTGGAAATAGGCAGAAACTCGGTGAGCCCCTGTAGTATCGCCAGGAATATGGCCTGGTAAACATCTATCACTTGCGCTTCCCCTGTTCCGAAATTTTCTTCCAGGAAATTTCATCCCTGACGTAGATGGGTTGGACCTGCCGGGGCGTTTGAGTTTCACCTCGCTGCAGCATTGCAATTGCCAGGGGAACAAGGTCCTGAGCAGCGGGCAGCAGCTCACTATTATGGCTGAAAATTCGAGCGGCAAATTGTGCCGGGAAGGAATCAATAAAGCGTAGGCCACTGCCGACGCCAAACAGTGGACCTGAATAAGCATAATTGAGATCCCCGGGCGCGCAAACCTGTGGCCCCTCAACTAAAACCGCGAGGCCTGCATTAAACTCATAGACAGCGCTATAGACTTCATTGATGCGCGCATCCAGGGAGCAAAGCAGGGTAGCATCCGGTGCGGCAACACCCTGTGCGGCAACATCCTGTGCGGCAACATCCTGTCGCAGAGCAGTCTGGGCAATCGCCGCCAGCGTAGAGACGGCCACAACAGGCAGGTCGTTGGTATAGGCCAGGCCTTGCACAGCACTGGCAGCGATGCGCAGACCGGTAAAGGAACCCGGGCCACAGCCATAGGCGATTGCATCAATACCATGGCTGCGTAAATCCCCGTCTGGAAGAAGCTCCCTTAGCATGCCAAACAGCAGCTGGTTATGCTGCCGTGGTGCATACTCGTAACGTTCCGTAATTTGCCCGTCGATGGCAACGGCAACTGAGCAAGCATCAGTGGATGTATCTATGGCTAAAATGCCAGTCATTACCTTTCCTATCGCCTGCGCTGTTATCTATGCTTTGCAGCACCAAGCTGTTACGGTAGCAGCAGGCAATTATCACACAGCAAGCTGCTGGTAAAAACTACTACGCGCTCGAAAACATCAATATCGTATGGATTCCTTAACACACAAACCGGAAATCACCGGGCTTATACTGGCGGGAGGTGCGGGACGCCGGGTAGGCAGACGAGACAAGGGGTTGATCGTATGGCGAGAAAAGCCCCTGGTAGAACACGTACTGCATCGCCTTGGGACACAAGTGGGGCAACTACTGATCAGTTGCAACCGCAATATACCTGACTATAAGCGCTATGGTGTCCCGACAGTGTTGGATACGCGCATGAACTTCCAGGGTCCCCTCGCAGGGCTGGAAGCTGCCTCGCAGGTAATAGGGACGGAATTCCTTATTGTAGTGGCCTGTGATATTCCCTTGCTTCCGCTCGATCTGGTTCCCCGCTTGATCTCTCCACTTATCGAAAAAAATGCTGATGCTCCAGAACTGAGCTACGCACACGATGGTACCAGGGGGCAGTACCTCTGCGCGGCGATGAGACGACGCTGCCTACTTTCCCTTGCGGATTTCCTGGAACAGGGCCATCGAACGGTACACCATTGGTACGAGAATCAGGAAGCCGTAAGCGTGGACTTTTCGGACCAGAAGAGTTCCTTCAGCAACTTTAACAAACTGCAATAGTCGCTCGACGTGCTTAGCCGCGTATAAGCACCCGCGGTAACTATTTCTCCGTGACCATAAAAAAACCCGCCGCAATCTCTTGCGGCGGGTCTTATTGCCTTAAGCGGCTATTACTTCTTCCTGGCTTTGGCCTTTGGCTTTGCTTTAGCCTTTGGCTTCGCTTTGGCCTTTGGCTT
>CBDTVJ010000260.1:0-6079 GCA_965363655.1 uncultured Halieaceae bacterium
GTCCTGGCAATCGTTTCTCAACCAGCAGCTGCAAGGTGATATGCAATTCCAGGATGATTTCGTTACCGCGGCCTACAGGAAAAACTGCCCCGAACTGAACACCAGCCAATTGCAACAGGCCGCCACACACTGGATCAAGCGACACAGGACAGCGGCATGATCGAGTGGCTATGGCCCTGGTTAATGGCGCTTGCCCCCCTGCCCTGGCTGGTGCGGCGTCTCGTACCGCCCGCCAACAGCCAGCAGCCCGCCCTGCGCGCGCCATTCTTTAGTGAATGGCAGGCGTTGGGAGAAACGCAGGGCAAGCGCAGCCGTCGCGGCGGCCTGATACCCCTGCTGGCCCTTTGGCTCATATGGTTGCTACTGCTGCTGGCCGCCGCCAGGCCTGTGTGGATCGGCGCACCGGTGGAGCTGCCGGACAGCGGGCGCGACCTGATGCTGGCGGTAGATATATCCGGCTCCATGCGTATCGAGGATATGCAGCTTGGCAAGTCCCTGGTAAGGCGCATAGAGGCGGTGAAAAAGGTGGGCGCGCAATTTATCGGCCGCCGCAAGGGTGACCGACTGGGCCTGATTCTGTTTGGCAGCAACGCCTACGTACAATCCCCGCTCAGTTTCGACACCTCTACAGTGGAGCGCTTTCTCACCGAAGCCCAGATCGGTTTTGCCGGGTCCGAGACCGCAATAGGCGACGCCATCGGCCTGGCGGTAAAACGCCTCAAGGAACGGCCTGCCGAAAGCCGCGTGCTTATCCTGCTGACTGACGGGCAGGACACTGCCAGCACCGTGCAGCCCCTGGACGCGGCGCAACTGGCCGCCTCACTGGGCATCCGCATCTACACTATTGGTATCGGCGCGGACGAACTCACCCTGCCCGGCCTGTTCGGTTCCAGCTTCGGCAGTCGCCAGGTCAATCCTTCCGCAGAGCTCGATGAGAAGGGGCTGCAACAGATTGCCAGCGTCACTGGCGGCGAGTACTTCCGGGCGCGCAATCCACAGGAACTGGTCAACATCTATCAGCTACTGGATGAACTGGAGCCGGTGGAGCAGGAAACGACCACCTATCGCCCGCGCCAGGCGCTGGGTTACCTGCCGCTGCTGGCGGCCTTACTGTTAAGTTTCCTACTGGCCTTGCGACACATCTGGTATTCACTCGAATGGCTTGGCAGCGGGGATACCCGGACACTACAGGAGGGGCATTGATGGAGTTACATCTTATGCGCCCCGAGTGGATGTGGAGTCTGCTACCCGCGATCATACTGCTGGCACTGCTGTGGCGGCAGCGCGGGCGCAGCGGCAGCTGGGATACCGTGATCGCGCCGGAACTATTACAGCACCTGGTAAGCGAAAAAGCCGGTTCGCGCAGCATCAACTACCTGCCGCTTATTTTTTGTGCATGGGCACTGGCTGCCCTCGCAGCCAGTGGTCCCAGCTGGCAGAAAATCCCACAACCCATTCACCAGAAGCAGGACGCGCTGGTACTGCTGTTGGATCTCAGTTACTCCATGAAGTCTGCCGACCTGCCACCCTCCAGGCTGGACCGGTCAAGGCAGAAGTTGTTGGACATGCTGCAGCAACGCAGGGAGGGGCAGACCGGGCTGATCGCCTATGCGGGTGATGCCCATATCGTCACCCCCCTTACCGACGACACCCCCACCATCGCCAACCTGTTGCCCGCCCTGCACCCGGACATGATGCCAATGCTGGGCAGTGATCCGGCCAGCGCGGTTGCACAAGGCGTGGCACTACTGCGTTCCGCCGGCGTTAGCCGGGGCACGCTACTGCTGGTTACCGATGGCGTGGCGAAGCAGGATCGCAAGGCCATTG
Organism: uncultured Halieaceae bacterium; assembly: GCA_965363655.1. Lineage (GTDB taxonomy): Bacteria > Pseudomonadota > Gammaproteobacteria > Pseudomonadales > Halieaceae > Marimicrobium. The sequence continues at coordinate 1,828 of CBDTVJ010000260.1, forward strand.
AAAAAATACTCAAAGGTAGCGGCACCAGGCTCAATATAATGGGCATTGGCACCACCACCGGGGCGCCCATCCCCCTGCCCCAGGGTGGCTTCATGAAGGACAAGGCAGGTGCCATTGTGATGCCGGGGCTGGAGGAACAAAGCCTGAGGAAGCTGGCATCCGCCACGGGTGGCCGCTATATGCGCATGCAAATCGACAACAGCGACCTGGACTACCTGCTGGCTGAAAACCCCCTGGCAGAACCCGAACAGACACTGGTGCTGGACAGGACGGCCGACACCTGGGATGACGCCGGGTACCTGTTGCTGCTGCCGCTGTTACCTTTTGCACTGGTGCTGTTTCGCCGCGGTTGGCTGCTGTTGCTGCTACCGGTATTGTTCTTCGCCGAAGCGCCGTCCGCCACAGCACAAACCTGGGAGAAACTGTGGCTTACCCCAGACCAACGTGGCCAACGCGCCCTGCAACAGGGCGAGAATGAAGCCGCTGCCAAATTATTCGAGGACCCGGGCTGGGCCGGGGCGGCGTCGTATCGCAGCGGCGACTATGAGTCAGCCAGCGAACACTTCAACCGTGAAGACAGTGCTGACAGTCTGTATAACCGTGGCAACGCACTGGCCCGGGCAGGTCGCATTGACGAGGCCATTGAGGCCTACCAACAATCGCTGGAGCTGGAACCGGACCAGGCGGACGCAGGGGAAAACCTGGCACTACTGGAAAAGCTGAAAGAACAACAGCAGAACCAGGAGCAGCAACAGCAACAAGACCAGCAACAAGAACAGCAGAGCGAAAACTCCCAGGAGCAGGAACAAGAGCAGAACCAGGGTGAGGGCCAGGAGCAGAATCAGGATCAGTCGCAGGATGGTGATCCAACCCAGCAGGATTCCTCGCAGGGCAAGCAACAGCAGGAGCCCTCCGCAGACCAGCAGCAGACAGACAGCCAGCAACAGAGCGATGAGCAGGAAAGCGAGCAGGAAGCTGAGCAGGCAGCAGCAAGTGCAGCAGCGAGCGCAGCAGAGCGCGAGCAGGAAGAGCGCGACGCGGCACAGGCCGCCCAGGCCCAGGCTGATCCTGAAGAGATGGAACGCGACCAGGCGATGGAACAGTGGCTGCGCCGGGTGCCAGATGACCCATCAGGACTATTACGTGAAAAATTCCGTTATGAAAGCCGCCAGCGGCAAGAACAGGGAGCCCGGAGCAACGATGAAAACTATTGGTAAGACGCTACTTGTCTTATGTGCATGCGCTTTGCTATTGACCGGACATTCGGCACTGGCCGCGGTAAGCGCGAGCCTGGACCGCGACCGGATTGCCATGGGGGACACCCTGCGCCTTACGCTTACGGCCACCGATGGCGAGGAAATCAGTGCGGCAGACCTGCGCCCCCTGCTCGCGGATTTTGAGATCCTGCAACGTTCAACGAGCAGCAATACCAACATCGTCAATGGGCGCCGCACGCACACCAAACAGCTGCTGATCGATATCTCCCCCCGACGGGAAGGCAGCTTGAAGATTCCACCCATGCGCATTGGACAGGGTGCAAGCAACAGCCTGGCGGTGACTGTGTCCGCTGCCCCCGACATCAGCACCGGGGGACAATCCGTATTGTTCGAAGCGGTAATCGACCGCAACAGTGTCTATGTCCAGGGCCAGGTCATTCTCACCCTGCGACTGCAGCAGGCCATCAACCTGGATGGGCGCAGCATTTCCGAGCTGGAACTGGACAACGCTTTCGTCAAGGCACTGGAGCAGAAGTCCTTCCAGAGAACTATCGATGGCCGCCAGTGGCTGGTCCATGAGGTCCGTTACGCCATCTTTCCGGAGCAGAGCGGCACACTGGAGATTCCCCAGCAGTCCTTTACCGGACGTGTCCGCGAGGGGCGCCGCAGCTTTTTCGACCTGGGCGGCAGCGGTCGCCTGCTGCGCCGCAGCAGCGAGGCCCTGTCTATAGAGGTTCTTCCCCGTCCCGACTCGTTTCCGGGCACTAACTGGCTGCCAGCGCGCCAGCTGAAGTTGGTGGAAAACTGGTCGACGCCCCCTGAACAATTGCGGGCCGGGGAATCCGCCACGCGGACCATCCAGATACTGGGAGAAGGCGTGCAGGGCGCCCAGTTGCCGCCTGTCCTGTTCCCTCCTAACGAGGGCTTGAAGTTCTATCCTGACCAGCCGGAGATAAACGACCAGGAAGTCGCCAGTGGCCTGCTGGGCGCACGCCAGGACAGCACTGCGGTGGTACCTACCCGCGCCGGCAACTGGTCCATCCCTGAAATTCGCATACCCTGGTGGGATACGGAATCCCGGCAGCTGCGCTACGCCGTTTTACCGGGCCGTGAAATTACCGTCGCTGCGGCAGAGCCAGACACTCTCGCGGGCCAGCCGCCTGGCGTAAATCCCAACACTGCCACAATACCGACTGCCACGGCTGCCCCACTGGCAGGAACCCAGCTGCTATGGCAAATCCTGGGCATCGTGAGCACCACGGGTTGGCTACTGACACTGGCATACCTGTGGCGGACCCGAAAAAAAGCACCGGCAGAAAGCGCCGAGTCGCCTGCGGCCCTCTCCGAGAAGCGGGCCTACAAAGCACTACTCACCGCCTGTTCTGGTAATGACGCCCACGCCGCGCGGGCAGCGATCATCGCCTGGACCGCAACCCTGTCAGAACAACAGGATCGGGTGACACTGGAGCAGGTGATCTCACAATTCAATGATGCGCAACTGGCGAGCGAGTTGCAGGTACTGGACAGCAGCCTCTACAGCCCGGGACAGGACGACTGGCGCGGCACTGGCCTGGGTGAATGCGTGCAGCGCCTGCGCGGCGAGCAGCGCAAAGGCAGGGACAAGGGCAAGCTGGCCATGCAACTCTATCCGCAGGCCGCCTGATCGCAGGCCGCCAGATCGCAGGCCGCCAGATCGCAGGCCGCCAGATCGCAGGCCGCCAGATTCATAATGCAGTGCAAGTCACAACTAACGCAGCGACTTGGTCACGATCTCATAGACATCCGGTGACAGCGCCGGCTCTGCGGCCAGGCGTTCCAGTTCCGCGTGCATCAGCTCAGCCCTACCCACATAGTTACGCCACTTGGTGAGGGGCGCACACAGACGGGAAGCAATCTGCGGATTGAGGCCGTTCAGCTGCAGCACGATGTCGGCCAGGAAGCGGTAGCCAGCACCATCGACACGATGAAAATTAATCGGGTTCTGACTGGAAAAAACGCCAATCAGGGCGCGCACTTTATTGGGGTTGCGCAAATCAAATTCCGCATGTGACATCAGGCCCTGTACCCGCTCCAGGCCACTGGCGTCCGGAATGGCAGCCTGCACCTGCAACCACTGGTTGACCACCAGCACTTCGTGGCGCCAGTCCTGGTAGAATTGCGCCAGGCTGGCATCGCGCAAATCCTCCGCACCGTAATACGCAATGACCCGCAGCGCACTGAGTCGGTCAGTCATATTGCTGGCGTCACGAAACTGTGTAGCCGCATGTTCGAGATGGACGGGATCAGCACTGACGAGGTAATCAAGGCAGGTGTTACGCAGGCTACGGTCAGCGATCTGGCCCGCCTCGGGCAGATAGGGCTCACTACTGGTAAGGCGCTGGTAACAGGCAAGGAACTGCTGTTCCAGTGACTTGCCGACCGACGCCTTCACCCTGTCCCTGGCCTGGTGAATAGTGTCGACATTCGCCCCGCCGCTCTGGCTAGCCAGCTCGGCAAGATAATTTTCCCCGGGCAGCGAAAGCATTTCAGCGACCATGGCCGGGTCCAGCGACTCATCCTGTAGCAAGTCACCGCAGGCAGCGTGCAACAGCGGATCAACCACAGGGTCACCCCCTGCCAATTGGGCCTCGACCTCGTTGATAACCTGCGTAGCCAGTGCCTGGGCACTGTCCCAGCGCACAAAACCGTCATCATCGCTACGCATGAGGGCGCACAGATCCGCTTTGCTGTAATCGTAGTGTAAACGTACCGGTGCAGAGAAACCCCGCAGCAGGGAAGGTACCGGCCGTTCTGTGACGCCCTCGAAAACAAAGTCCTGCGAGGCCTGGTCGACGCTCAACACCGTATGGGTATTATCCTCAGTCTCCGGGTCGGGCTCTGTTCCCGCCAGTCGCAGCGGAAGATTACCTGCGTCCCCGAGCAAACCCATCGCCAGTGGAATCACTAGAGGCTGCTTCTGTTCCTGCTCCGGAGTCGGGGGACAGGATTGTTCCACGTGCAATGTGTAGCGCTGGCCCTCTTCATCATATTCGTCA
>CBDTVJ010000261.1:0-6060 GCA_965363655.1 uncultured Halieaceae bacterium
TTAGCCGACGTTCCGATGATAGACTTCCGGAGGTCGGCTAGTGAACCCAAAGCGGCCGTCACACACTGGTTGCCGTCAGCGTTAATTCGAGATGACGTGCAATACTTTCAGGCTCCTGCCATCTGAATATGACGCTACTGAATAATCTGTACGCTACACTAGCGCAAAACTATAATCGGAATAGGCAATCATGGAACTCTTCAAGTCGTTCATTAGCATCATGGCCTTCGCGTCACTTGGATTTTCTATCGCGGCCGCGTACCTGAAAATCAACAAGATCTGGAAACGAAAGCACATCGAGGAAGTTGCCAATAGTGTTTCCATAATGGGCAACGTCTTTGACATCATTCCGAAAATGTTTTTCTCCCTGAACTTTTTTTTCATTGCTCAATGGCAAGGCTTGATTGACAGTATGCTGTGGATGTCTGCGGGCGTGATCTCTGTCTTAATTGGCTCCGGCGCTTGGGTGCAGGCTAATCGGGGCAAGTCATTCTGGACCCGATTGAAGGAATCTTTGAAGTTAGAGAAATCAGAAGCCGGCCATCTCGCAACCACGTTTTTTCGCCCGTCAGCTGCCGAAATAGTCTTGGAAATTCTTGCTCGATTCGCTTATATCGATCGGAATTTGGTCGCCCGCGAACGGGAACTTATTCAGTCGTTCGCCAAAACATGGCACCTTGATATCAATTGGGAAGAACACAGGAAGCTTGCCGACCTGGAGCAGCGAGTCAGTTTCGTCAAAACTCGGGACACAGTGGCGCGTTACCTGAAAACGTCTCCACCGGCAGAGCAGGTCGCACAATTGATCGATGTATTGCATGCGCTCGTTAAAATTGACGACATCGTCTCAGATCAGGAGGAGTTGATTCTCGAAGAAGTCCACAAGTTTATGCTTGCCTATATTAACGAGTCTGACGTTCAGGCAGATTACACTGTCATTATTGCGCCACAGAACCAAAATCAGGATTCGGCTGTCGCCACACTACTGCCCGATGTGCGAAAAATCGAAGTTGCCGGCGGCTCCGGCTACCTGGTCGGTTCATTCTATTCGCAGGATTATGCCAATGTTATTTGCGATCAATACCGTGCACTTGGGTTCTTCACCATAGAGCTTGGGGGTGATGCGCCCGTTATTCTCTGATGAGATTCAGCGGATAGCGAATCGGGCTGGTACTGGCACATTTTCGCCAGAGGACGGGAAGCAATTCTGGTCTACGTTCGAATCATTGCTGAATGAGTGCGCCAGCGAGACAAAGCTTAAATACGAAGTCGACGTTCAATAGGCTTGTATGTTGGAGGTCCGCTTCACGCCCTGAGCCGGTCCGTCAAGTTTTTCTAAGCTGCTTCGGCAAGTTGTTTGAGCAGTGGTGATCCTCGACGACGCAACGTTTCCAAGTACTTCGACTCGTCATAGGGCGTGCGCTCCTGCCAGCAGCGGTAGAGCACCCGAATCCACTTGTAGGCTAAGGCTCGCACGGCCATGTTATGAGAGGCGCCCTTAGCGCGCTGTTGGCGATAGTAGGCACCAGCCCAGGCAGATTTGTTGATGGTCTGCGCAGCGAAGTCGATGAAGGTCTGACGCAGGAACTTCGGGCACTGGAAACGCCAGTGCACCCAGGTACTGTTACCACTTCGTTTTGTGATGGGCGCAATACCGCTGCGTTTTTGCAGTTGTGCGGCACAGTTGTAGCGGTCGCGATCTTCGCCGAAGGCAGCCAAGAGCCTTGGCGCGATGACCTTGCCGGCGCCGGGCAAGGGTGTGAAGAGGTGCCCGTAGTCGGGGAACTGTGTAGCGATCGCAATGATTTCCTCATCGAAGCATTTCATTGCCTTGATGGTGAGCCGCAGCTGCTCGACCAGGATCTCGACCTGTAATCGGTGTGCCTCGATGACGGCCTCATCATGGGTTAATGGTGTAGCCGCCTTGATGGCCTGGATACGGTTCTCAATGAGGCGTGCAAAGCGCACGTTGTGTTCTTTGAAGAAGCGTTCAAGCCTGGCCTTGCGGGCACGTTGGACTGTTGCCAGCGTGGGCCATTGCTTGAGGAAGTCGCAGAAGATCAGGGTGTTGTGATCGTTAAACCAATCAACGGCTTGCGGGTAGTATTGTTTTAGCGCCTGAATGACACGATTAACGCAACGTGATTGATCTCCCTTAATGCGATCCCGTGCTTCAACCAGGTAGCGCAGCTTTCGCATCGCAGCGCTCTCGAGCTTGAGGGCTTTGAGCTTCTCGGGATGGCGCATGAGGTAGTCCATTGCGAACTCCGCATCGGTAGGGTCGTCCTTGGCACCGCTGGGCACAAAGGCTTCGCGGTACTTGGCTAAGCGCTTTGGGTCGATGGGAAAGAGGACCAGGAAGTCGTATTTTTCTAATGCAGAGACGATCGGTCCTTCACTGAGCTCAAGCGCCACGGCGATGGGCCCACCGAGGCGCTGATGCAGCGCCTGCGCCCATACTTCGATGGCTTCGGGTGTGTGCTTGATACGATCGAATAATCGCTCCTCGCAGCCAGCGACCTGCAGACAGATGTCGTGTTTGGTGCTGGCCCAGTCAATACCGATGTAGGCCTTGTAGGGTTCTCCAGAGAACTGGTTCATGATTCTTCTCCACCGTGTACTATTAGCCACAGGGGCATGCATGCTTGAACTCTCGAAGCAGATATAGCGAGCCGGTAGTGCGGCAAGCCCTGAGTATTCGTTACGAGCTCAAGCGCGCCTGCGGACTCGAAGGAGAAGCGGAAAGCGTCGAACGCTTTGGCCGAAATATTCGTAATCCGCAGGTGCATGTCCCGCCTTCACTGACAGCTACCTGTCAGCTGCAACAACTATCGCTGAAAGCAGAACGGAATACCTATATCTGGCCGTTAGCCGTCCTTCGTTTCGCTCGATTTCCGACGATCGGAACGACTGCTATCGGCGAGAGCCGACATTCAAAGCCAGGTCCTCGAAAACTCAGTGTCGAATCGTCCGCTTTGCCGCCGATAGCCGCCGTTAAGTTAGAATGAGTAAAAGGGCTGCTCGTGAACCCAAAGCGGTCGTTCGCAAAATTGAGACTTAATTCTATTCATTAGAGGCACAACTGTGAGGCCATTTGTTTTTCTGGTTTTTGCGATTCTCAACGCCAGTTGTTCGACGAGCCCACTTCCCTTGTCGGATTATGAAGGTCTCTATGAATACGAAAATGACAGCACACTGCTCATAGTCGCGGGGCCAAGGCGTGAACTGTTGTATGCCTCGATAAGTGGTGCACGGTACCCACTGAGACCTGCCCACGGAGACGTTTTCTTGAACGCAGGCGGTGATGAGGTTGAATTCGTTCGGAACAACAGAGGTGACATACACGGGTATCGCGTAAACAAGGGTGAGGAGGTTGGCAACGAACCTATTTATGCCTTGCTAGACTCTAGCCATACTTTGCCGCCGTCGGTCTGGGTCGCGAAACCGGAAAAGGCGCCGTTTCCTTATATTTACAAAGCCCCACCTAAGTTGAACGATGGCATCCCGGTAAGAGCATTACAGGCAAATGACCCCCTCAGGGTTCAACTGAATGAAATGACCAATGCGATCTACGATGATGCGCTTCCTTATGTTCAAAGTGCTTTGGTCTTTCACGATGGAGCGCTCGTTTTCGAGGAGTATTTCTACGAATTTCACCGTCAGAAACAGCATCAGCTTCGGTCCGCTACGAAAACGCTTATGGCCGTTCTCGCCGGTATAGCCATTGACCAAAAGCTGATCCCGTCGATCAACGAACTCGTCTTGCCGTACTTCGATGAATATTCTGATATCCAGAACATTGACGAACAAAAACGGGCTATCACTCTGGCAGATCTCCTGACCATGCAATCTGGCTTTGATTGCAATGACTGGGAAGGAGAATCACCGGGCAATGAAAGCAAGATGGTCTATACCGAAGATTGGGGCCGCTTCATCTTGGACCTTCCGATGTCGAGTGCGCCAGGCACGGCAGGGGCGTATTGTTCGGGCAATGTTGTTCTCGTCGGCCGCATTATCGAAAAAGCCTCCGGCAAACTCCTGAAGGATTTTGCCGATGAGTTTCTGTTCGCGCCACTCGGAATCACAGACTATCAATGGGACTTCCGCCCAGATCGCACGAATATCGATAATTTTACACAAGCATGGCTGCGTCCCCGCGACATGCTGAAAATCGGCATGCTGTTAGACGGGCACGGTGTATGGGGTGACAGTACGGTCGTATCCGGTGAATGGGTCGATCAATTGACCAGTCCACAATCTATGATCGGCGACACGCCATACGGATATTTGTTTTGGCTGCGCTACATCGTGCTGCCTGCTGGAAGGCGTTTCGAAGTTCCGCAAATGTCAGGAAATGGGGGGCAGAAAGTCATTCTCCTTAAAGAGCAAAATGCCATCGTTGTGCTGACCGGTGGAAATTACAATCAAACTTCGCACACGAACGAATTGATTTCGGATTACATTCTGGTGGGATTGGATTAGAGTGGGATGATCGCTTCTGAGAAGAGCGGACCGTCGATCCTGGGTCGTCGCAAAACTTGCTCGAAAACGACCGCTTGCCGCGCAAAAGCCGCCGTTGGGCTAGAATGAGTGAAAAGGGCTGCTAGTGACCCGAAGCAGCTATTCGCATATCGAGACTCAATGGAACGAAACAGAGCACAAATTGCGCTAGGGCTCGTATTGGCAGTCGGTGTTTGGTTCAGTTTGGATCAGCTCACACCCGACAAAGCGGGATCATTGAATATCGCACTAATCAGAATGTCTTTGCTCGCCATTGTTGCGTTCGGAATAGGTGGATATTTTGCTAGAGAGGATTTTCTTGTTCCGTCGATGTGTTTGGCGTTGGTCGTATGGTTAGTGGTGACTGCTTACTCACTTTCTATTGGCTTTGAATTGGGAAATCCGATGTGGACGCAGTTTATCTGGAATCTCCCAAATCTCGTCCTGATACCTGCTGTGGCGGTCGGCGCGCTAGTCGGAACAGCAGTGGCAAGGCGGGCTCGAGGGGAATCTGGAGCCGACAAATCGTAGAGTTTCCAAGCGGCTGCTTCTGGCCGAGGCTGTGTAAAAACGCAAAACCAGAATTAGTGGTGGTATATGTGATCTGTATTTTGATTGCCATGTGATCGAAAGTGGGGTCAATAGCCTCTGGCGCTGACGCTTTATTTCAAGTGTGGCGTGCTGTCCCATCGACATCGAAATCAAGGCTCTTTTTACACAGCCTCGGCCGTAAGCAGAAATAGGGGAGGTCCACTTCACGGCTACCGCTATTCTTGTTCGTAGTCCCGCCACCAATTTGCGAATTCTTCGAATGTAACGCCGCCGTCGCCGTCAGTATCGATTGATGCGAATTCCAGATCGAGAATCTCAGCAAGGGATTCGTGGCCAAGACTCAGCAGCATTTTCCGGAACTCGTTAACATCAATCAGTTCATCGAAATCGGTATCGAAACGGCTGAACAGTTCCTTCAGCTCACCGTCTGGCTTCGAATCATTACTTGTCATAGCATTCTCCTAATTGAGATTTTCTGTCTCGGCGTTGCCTCTCGCCAAAAAGTACTATGTCACCATGATCGCGAGCTATCAAGGTGCGGGTGAATGGATGTCGGGTTTGTTTTTCGGCGCCATGGCGCAAGAACGAAATCTGCCAATTGAGGCGTTTTTCGGACCCGGCCTGACGCGAAGGGAATGCTGTTTTGTTTGGCAACGGATGCCTAGGCTGTGATGTCCAAGAAATATTCGGAAACCAAAAAAGTGCAGGCTGGTCGAGGTTTCACTACCTTCGCGAGTATGGCCACAACTCATCAGAATGGAGCGAAAGTGAAGGTGCCGAGCATCTCAAAGTTGCACATCTTGGTGTCTTTCTCGACGAGGATGAGAATGGTGCGTAGGCAGGACCGGTTGCATCGATTCAAGCAATCCCATGAGTGAGCCACCAACATCTCCGTAGATCCAGAGTCCACATCTCCACACTCTCAGAGGTCCAATGACTCCTTCTGGCCGTCTCCCGTCCTTCGTTTCGCTAATTTTTCGGTGATCTGTACGTCAGCTCCCGGTGAAA
>CBDTVJ010000262.1:0-6055 GCA_965363655.1 uncultured Halieaceae bacterium
GCTCCACCTTGCCTTTGAAGCGAGCGGCTATTTGCCCTGCCACCTCAGCCGGTGTCCCCACCACCGCAAAAGTCCTGAGAATATCATCATCGACAAGGCCGGCCAGCTCTACCCATTTGCCGTCGCGGACGAGTTGGTTCGCTTCCACTTGAAGACCCTCCCAACCATGGCATTCCAGCACCGGCAAGTACGCTGGTGTCGATGCATAGAAGGCGATCTGGCTTCTGGCGGACTCGATCGCCGCCTGCATACTTTCCTCGTCCAGCCCCGTAGCGGTCACCACCTGGGCAGAGACGCAGTATTCAGCGCGGTCTTTGCCAGCCTTCGCCAGGCCCCGATCTATAGCCGCGAGTGACAACTCGTCCATCGACTTGCCCGTATTGAAGGGATGCAGGAAATAACCATCGCCAACTTCCCCAGCCACCTCTGTCATCAATGGGCCAACACCGGCAACAAATATTTTGGGCATACCGTGCACATTCGGTGGCGGGCTGAACATCGGCGACATCAGGGTGTGCTGGTAGAACTCACCCTCGAAGCGCAGTTTTTCGCCAGTCTGCCAACAATCCCAGATAGCATTAATAGCCTGCACCATTTCCCGCATACGCGCGGCGGGTTTGCTCCAGGGCATGGAGAAGCGCCGCTCAATGTGGGCCTTGACCTGGGCACCCAGGCCCAGGATGAAGCGGCCATTCGACAGATTCTGCAGATCATTGCCCAGGTAGGCCAGGTTCATGGGATTACGAGAAAAGGCCACAGCGATGGAGGTCATCAAGTCCATTTTTTGGGTATTCATGGCGGCGGCCGCCACCGATATAAACGGGTCCGACTGGCCCTCAAACGTGTAGGCGCCGTCATAACCGGCTTGCTCCAGGCTGGCGGCCATCTCCCCCACCTTGACTGGCTCAAACATCAGGGAACTATCGATTTTCATATTCAGGAATCTCCTGCTCGGCAGTGATGATAACGACACCGCCTGAAACAGTCTCCCGGCAGGTATTTACCGGGCAATACTGTGGCGCAAAGTATCTATTCTTAAACTCTTGAGATACACATTCGAAACGGACAGTATACGCTGTCATCTGCGCTCAGGATTGAGCGCAACACCTGATATTTTCTGGCCCTTCCCGACATTGCCTCAGGGCATGACTGAGCCACACTACGCCCCTATAGAGAAAACAGCCCGATGAGCTACAACTACGACCCCGAACTGCAAATTACGGAGACACCATGACCAACGACGCCCTGCACGACCAACCCCTGATGCCCCACCTGTTGATCAACGGCCTGAACCGTTTCAATGACGAACCCTGCCTGTACCTCGGTGATAAGGTCGCCACCTACAAAGAGGTGCGCGAACATACCAGCCAGATGGTGCAGGCCCTGCAATCCAAGGGGCTGGGCGTGGGCAGCAGAATTGCTGTTATCTCCGCCAACCGGCCCGAAGTGCTGTCCAATATCGCCGCCATGCAGATCAACGGTTCTATCGGCACGCCGCTGCACCCGCTGGGTTCCCTGGACGATCACGCCTACGTGCTGGAAGCGGCCGAGATCGACACACTGGTCTTCGACGCCTCAGTGTTTGAAGATGTGGCCGCTGCGCTCAAAGCGCGTGTGCCCGCACTGAAGAACCTGCTGGGCTTCGGGCCTACCGAAGTCGGGGAGGATTACCTCGCACTGGCGGCAAGCTTCGAACCACAAGCACTGCTTGCCCCTGATGTTTCTCCGGACGATATCGCTTCCATAAACTTCACCGGCGGCACCACCGGCAAACCAAAAGGTGTAATGAGTCCCTACAGCGTGACCGCCGCCATGACACAGATACAAATGGCAGAATGGGAGTTTCCCGAAGAGCTGCGCATGTTGATCGCCACCCCACTCTCCCACGCGGCCGCAGCCTTTTTCATTCCCGTACTGCAAAAAGGCGGTGCCTTCTACGTAATGCAGGGCTTCAGCCCCGACGATTTTTTCGACATGGTAGAACAACACAAAATCACCTGCACCATGCTGGTCCCCGTCATGCTGTACTTCCTGCTCGACGCACCACGCTCCGCCACCGCCGATATGTCCAGCATGGAGACCATCTTCTACGGTGCCTCGCCCATGAGCCCAGTCAGACTGCGCGAAGGTATTGAGAAGTGGGGCAAGATCTTCTACCAGTTCTTCGGACAATCCGAAGCACCCATGGTGCTCGCTAACATGAAAAAATCCGAGCACGACCTGAGCAAGCCCGAACGACTGGCCTCCTGTGGCCGCCCCACCGCCTGGATTCACCTGGCCCTGCTGGACGCAGACAACAATCCCGTCCCCGAGGGCGAGCCCGGTGAAATCTGCATTCGCGGACCCCTGGTGATGAAAGGCTACAAGGACATGCCAGAGCAGACCGCCGAGGCTTTCGCCGGTGGCTGGCTGCACACCGGTGATATAGGCAAACTGGACGAGGACGGTTTTCTCTACATAGTAGATCGCACCAAAGACATGATTGTCACCGGAGGCTTCAACGTATTCCCCCGTGAAATCGAAGACGTTATGGCCGCGCACGAAGCAGTAGGCCAGGTGATTGTTATCGGCGTCCCCGACGAACAATGGGGCGAAGCGGTGAAAGCAGTAGTCGTACTCAAGCCAGGCTTCGAAGCCAGCGACGATCTCGTCACCTCTATGCAGGCCCTGGTCAAGGACGCCAAAGGCTCCGTGCAATCGCCCAAGTCGATAGACTTCGTCGAAGCGATTCCCCTGACACCAGTAGGCAAGCCAGACAAGAAAACAGTGCGAGCCCAATACTGGCAAGGCAGTGATCGTGGCGTCGGATAGAACCCCGCTCGATACAGGCTACTGTGGTGGGCAGGTAGTCCTGCCCACGACCGTGCGAGGCAGGGATGCCTCGCCCGAGCCCCCATGGATGGGTTCACGGCGCGTCGTGGGCAGGACTACCTGCCCACCGCAGTGGCCGGGAAAAGTACGGCACTTACTCGCCCCTGCTGGTATAGCCATCCTAGCCGCCTGCAGCCCCGTAGACGACCCAAGCCTCTTCCCCGAATTCAACGCCGCCACCGCCACACCTCCCCCCGCCAAAGAAAGCACCGAATACAACCCGCAGCGCAACCTCTACTGGGGCGACCTGCACATCCACACAGGCTACTCCACCGACGCCTACACCAACGGCGTACGGGCCACGCTGGATGACGCCTACACCTTCGTCAAAGGCGGCGAGATCCTGCATGCTGCCGGTTATGGCATCCGCCTGCAGCGCCCCCTGGATTTCGCCGCAGTGACAGATCACTCCGAATACCTGGGCGTGTTGCGCGCCACAGCACCGGACCTGCCGCTGAACCGCAAAAGCTTGAGAGAAAGACTGCTCAATGATGGTCGCCTTATGAACACCATTATGGTCGCCCAATCCATGCTCGGCTTCGACCTGGAGAACGCCATCGTGCCAGGCTGGGAAGAAATTTCCCGCAGCGCCTGGCAAGATACTATTGACACCGCCCGGCGACACAACGACCCCGGGCGTTTTACCGCATTTGTAGGTTACGAATGGACCTCCATGCCCAACGAGCGCAACCTGCATCGCAACGTTATTTACCGCAGTAGCAGGGTGCCAACATTACCTTTCAGCTCCGTGGACTCCGAAGATCCCCGGGACTTGTGGACCGCACTGGAATCACAGCGCGAACAGGGCATGGAATCCTTCGCCATTCCCCACAACGGTAATGTCAGTGACGGCCTGATGTACGACAGTGTCATGTACGACGGCAAGGCTATGGATGCCAACTACGCCCAGCGTCGCATGCTGAACGAGCCTATCAGTGAAATATTCCAGGTCAAGGGTTCATCAGAAACCCATCCCACCTTGTCCGACGAAGACCAGTTTGCGGGATTTGAGATATACGACACGGTGCTGGCCCAGAGCCAGGACGACTCCATCGCCAAAGGCAGCTACACCCGGGACGCCCTGCGCAGCGGTATGGAAATGTCCCACAGTGAAGGTTTTAACCCCTATCGCTTTGGTGTGATCGGCAGCTCCGACGGACACAACGCCAGCGCTCCTGTGGAAGAGAACAACTACCACGGCAAGCTGCCACTGCTCGATGGCAGCGCCGCACTGCGCATGGGCACAGCAACTTATTACCCCGGCAGTATGCCGGGGGGGCCGCGCTGGAGTGCTGCTGGTCTGGCGGCAGTGTGGGCCGAGGAGAATACCCGGGCATCGCTATATGACGCCATGCGTCGCAAGGAAACCTTCGCCACCTCTGGCCCGCGCATAGCCGTGCGTTTATTCGGTGGCTGGAACTACCCGGCGGACCTCCTGAAGAAAACTGACTGGATAGCAACGGCAGAGCAAAGCGGCGTGCCCATGGGGCAGGATCTACCCGCCGCCAGCGAGGCGCACACCCCCAACTTTGCCGTCTGGGCCATCCGTGATCCCCAGAGCGGCAACCTGGACCGGATACAGATCATCAAGGGCTGGTTGGATAAAACGGGCAAATCTCACGAGAAAGTTTTCAATGTTGCCTGGTCGGGAAAACGCGCTACCGACACCGCGGGACAATTGCCCGCAGTAGGAAACACGGTGGATGTTACTACTGCCACCTATACCAATAGTATTGGCGCCGAACAACTATCCACGGTGTGGGCAGATCCTGAATTTGACTCCACACAGGAAGCTTTTTACTACGCCCGTGTCATAGAAATCCCAACGCCCCGCTGGACCACGTTTGACGCCCTGAAGCTGGGCATCGTTGCGCCCGAGCCCAGCAGCCTGCAGGAACGGGCGGTGACCTCTGCGATCTGGTATAAACCCTGAAATACCCGCTGACGTTCTAGCTTACAACAGGCTGGTCAATCCGTCGCTCTGCCTCTACTACCGTGGGTACAAGTCGCTCGACAATGCGTGCGATTGGATTAATAAAGCCAATCAGTAGCAGGGTCAAAGCCATGGCGGCACTGGAAGACTGCACCAAGGAAAGCTACTGGATAGACACCACCGTGTTATTGACCTGGATCGGGTTTACAATGGCTCTCCGTTGGCACCGCTGCAAGTGAGTGGCCCCTTCTTGTTCCTCTTATCTCTACCACGTGGATCACCTGTCTATGCTGCAAGAAAAGCCCGAGCTGTACCGCGGCCTGACCTACCCCTGGGGTCGCACTACCCATCCGGCTGCTGGAGAGCCACAGCAGATCGCGGAAGGGGTATATTGGGCACGCTTTGCCATGCCCATGTCACTGGACCATATCAATCTCTGGCTACTGGAAGATGAGGACGGCTGGACGGTGGTGGATACCTGCCTGAGCATTCCCAGCGCACGGGAGACCTGGGAGGAGCTATTCCAGGGCTTTATGCAGGGCAAGCCCGTCAAGCGCGTGATCTGCACCCACCTGCACCCCGACCATGTGGGCCTGGCCGGCTGGCTGACCGAGCGTTTTGACTGCACGCTGTGGATGTCACGCGAGGAATTCCTGATGTGCAGGGCCATGGCGGCAGACACCGGCCGCCCCGCGCCCGACGTCGCCATCGATTTTTATAAGGCTGCCGGGTACAACGAAGAACAGGTGGAACGGTACAGGAAAAAGTTCGGCAACTTTGGCCGGGCTATCTCTCCCCTGCCTGACAGTTTCCGGCGCCTGGTGGACCGCGAAACCATTACCATCGGCGATCGCTACTGGCAGGTAATCGTCGGTAGCGGCCACTCTCCAGAGCATGCCGCCCTGTACTGCCCAGCACTGAAATTGCTGATTTCCGGTGACCAGGTACTACCCAGGATTACTCCCAATGTCAGCGTCTTTCCAACAGAGCCCGAAGGTGACCCACTGAAGGAATGGCTACGCTCCAGCGCCAGGATTAGGGAAATACTGCCTGATGACCTGTTGGTATTACCAGCCCACGAAGCGCCGTTTCACGGGTTGCACGTGCGCATGAGCCAATTGATTGAAACCCACAAACGGGACCTGAAAAGCCTGTTTGATCACCTCAGTGAACCGCGGCGGGCAGTGGACTGTTTCCCTGCCCTGTTCCGGCGCGACATAGACGCGGGATCCCTGGGGCTGGCCACGGGAG
>CBDTVJ010000263.1:0-6040 GCA_965363655.1 uncultured Halieaceae bacterium
TTCTGAGGTCAACGGCCTGCACGCTGTAATGCAGGTAGCGGCCGAACATCTGCAAGCCCTGCTGTACCGTCTTGCATTGCATTGCCAAAAGGCTCAGCGCACCAAATACCGCCATGTCCTGCCGCTGGGCCAGTTGCAGGCCAAGGTCTTCGGCCCGGCAGTTATGGGCAGCAAGTTTAAGTAACTGAATTTGCTTGTCGAACGGAATCAGCAGCGCGGGCTGTTCGATTTGCTCGAGACTTAATCCGGCCATCTCCAGAACTTCATCCGGGGAGCCACCGAGATCGCTGATCAATTGCGGGAACTCGGACAACAAGGAAGAGCGGATCAGCGGAGTTGAGCTTGCCATTCTGTACTGCCCGCCTCCATCATGATTTGCCAATCTTTCTTGTGCCAGTACCCCAGGTACATCAACACCATCAGCAACAGTGTAATATCGCAGCCGGCAATCACGGGGGTGACGCCTAAGCTGCCAAAGGGCGGAGTGCCAAGCATCACATCCAAGTATAGTATAGACAGATAAAAGGGCTTGAGTGGGTAAATCATCCTCTGGACTCTGGACTCTGGACTCTGGTTGCTGAGCCTGAAAATTTTGCGCAAGGATTGCCTATCTTCCAGAAAGCACGTTCGCATTGGTGAGCTTGCAGTTTTATAAGGCTGGGCTACGCTATATCTAAAGAACAATAAAAATTATCGCGATTAGGGTTTCGGGGCATTTCCTGGTATTGGAGATGTATATAGTGGATCGTCAACAAGAAACTCAAGATGCAACGCAGGAGCGGATAAACGATTTCCTAAGCCGCTTTAAATCTAAAGACATCGCAATTTCCAGTACGGACACTAGCACTGAGAATGCGCTGGATCAGTACTTGTTGGAAAAGGCAGCGGAAGAACTTCGTGCTGCTCGGGAGAGTGTGGATAAACTTAGTTGGGAGCTGGGAAAAGGCTAGCGCCGACCGCGGGCAAAGCCCAGCAGTGCCAGCGCACTGGAAAACAGAAGCAGCGCAGGGGGCAGGGGAACATCTGAGACCTTGACGTAATCGATCTCCAGTTGATATTGCCGGTTGTCTTCCGCGTTGAAAGCGGGTTGCAGGAAACGGCTGTAGGCTTCGCGGAAGCCTTCATTCGGCGCCCAGATATTCAGGCGAAGCTCACTGGGGTTGCCATCCACGATGGCCAGCTGCTCCCGCACCTGGGCCCCGTTCAAAAACCACTGAATGCGATCGGGCAGCCAGAGGATTTCGTAGGTATTCCACTCGCTCATGTCGTAACCTGGCGTGTTGATGAACCCGCCCAGGCCCAAGTTGTTGAAGTCGGTGTCGTTATAGAGGTTAGTGAAATAGCGGTCGCCGTTGAGGTCATTCGTCAACAGCTCGACATCGATCTCATCGCGAATGCTGCCATCAAAACCCCAGGTAAAAAAGCCACCGACGAGTCCTGCGGCAGGTGCGCCGTTGAAACGCATACGGGTCTCGAAGGACACGCCGTTGTCCGATACGCCGTTAGCGCCGGGGAGAAATGTTTGCCGGGTCTGAATCTCCTGCCCCCAGAATGAGCCGGGGCCGCTTGGATTATAGGTGTCGAGTTGCAGGGTGACCGTGCCTCCCGCGACGACCGGGCTCACGTTCCGGCCGGCGTAGCTGGGTGGCTTGATCTGGGTGCGGCCAAAAAATGTCCCGTCGCCAGTGGGTAGTCTCCATGCCTCCTGGTTGAGAGAATTGCCGTTGAAATCATCCAGGAACAGTGTGGAGCCGGATACCTGGCTGCTCAATAGCAGGGTGGCCGCGAGCGTCGGTAGTCTGGTCCGGGCCCGCTTTATGACGTTTGAAAGAGACATGTTGAAACCCGAAATTCTATTTGCACATTTTTAAATAGCATTGCAGCCGTTCAAGCTCAAAGGTTATGCGCTGAAGTGGCTATTTATCACGCCGAGTCGGATCGATGCGGCGCCGGTCTCGCGCCTCCAGAGCAAACAGTATCGGGATTCCAGCGACCAGCACAGCGAACAACTTCGTGATCTGCGCTGCGCAATCAGTTGGGCCGATAAAGAATTTGAAGGGCGAGACGCGACAATTCAGTCACTAAAACCTCGCTGTCCGATGGCTACCTGCAAGATAGCGGCAGACTCGCCAGCGGCACATTACTGCGGTTCTCCCCGGCGGCCAGCATATTGGTCGGAATACTGTCATCGGCACACACCCAGGATACGGGTGTATTCACTGTGTTGGGCACGAATATTGGCCGTAAACTGATTACCTTGCCGTTCAGCTCAGGGCGAATTTTGTTGCCGAGGGTAAGGTGCATAGCACCATCCTCAACTAAAACCGACGTCAGGTAGTTTCCCAAAATTGTCTCAGCCTCGGGGAGTCCCGCCGCTTGATTATCAGCGGGAAATTCCTGGTGTACATCAAAATACCCGCTGATCGCAGGCTGGTACTTCCCAACCAGCTCAATTGTCTCGGCGATATAGGCCTGATCGATTCTTCCCGTATTTGCGGGAATCATGGCGACCAGCAAGATACTGGCAATCGCAAGTACGATCATCATCTCCAGAAGGGTAAAAGCACGTGAGTACAAGATCACCTGTGCGCCTCGGTGAGCTCGTCCAGTTCAGCTGGAAATGGCGAGTAAGATGAGAAAGTTCCGAGAAAGCTTAATATTCCTGAAGAGTTCACCCCTGCTCATTGCCCCGATCTGTTGCATTCACTGCTGCAATCAAAATATCAGATATGGTGAGGAAAGAAACACCTATTTCGGTACAGTTTTCAGGTTTCCAGGATAATCCAGGCCGGCTTGCTTGCCAGAAAGCCCCATGGCGTCCTCGCAGAAGAATCGCAGCTGGCGTCACTGCTACGCAGACCAAGTCCTGCTGCGCGCAATTGCAGAGATTAAGTTCATCTGAACAGGCGCTGGAGAAATAATCTTGTTTTACACGCCTGCTGGCGGTGGGTGTTTTGACTGTACTATACTGGTAGGCCGAACCTGGTTACGGAATATCCATTAAGATAATGAGTAATTGTCATTCACCTTTCGCGTCGCTCGCTACTGTAGCGAGGTTCTGGTGTGCTGCATTTATTATAACCATAGCCGGAATTCTGATGCCGGCCACGGGCGCTCGCGCCGTGGAAGTGCTGACCTTGCATGAACTGGCATCCCATTGCACCCTAATCGAGACACAACCGGATGGAGCGGACGCGCAGTACTGCATTCGTTACATCCAGGGTTTCATCGATGGCGCGGTTGTAACCGATGTGCGGGTCATGCTCAACGTAGAGTCCGACTCAGGGCGCCAGGAAACCTTCAGCGAGCGCGCGAAGCGCACGCGCGCCCCGAGCAGGGCCGATCGTTTTCGTGCAGCGCAGCTCGCGGGCTTCTGCCTCGGCGACCCGCTACCGCTGCGCGAGGTCGTCGACCAGGTAGTGGCGAACCTGGTGGCGCTGGACCTTGGAGCAACTGCCGAATCGCCGGCACGCGATGCGGTTTACGGTTTCCTCCGCGAACACTACCCCTGCAGCAGTGAGTGACTTCTGCTCCCAGAGCGTCACCCCCCCGTCCAACACCCCATCTGTATGACGGCCGCCAGTTATGACGGGCAGATTTACAGCAACGTCCTTTACAACCAGTGCAAGCTGAAAGAAGCGCAGGCTAAACTAATTACGCAAAATATATTGGTCAGACTGCAGCGGGAGGGTGCTGGCTATACTCAGGAATACTCATCTCGCAACAGGTTTTTCTGCACCTTACCCATCGCATTGCGCGGCAGGGCGTCGATTAGTTCTACCCGCTTGGGCACCTTAAAGTTGGCCAGCAGTGTCTTGCAGTGGGTGATAACTTCTGCAGCGGTCGGTGTCTTTTCTGCCGAAGCCTGGTGGTCGGGCACAATCACCGCAACAACTGCCTCGCCAAAATCAGCGTCGGGAACGCCGATGACGGCCGACTCTTTGATTCCCGTCATGTCATCGATCACCAGTTCAACCTCTTTTGGGTAGACGTTGAGACCGCCGGTGATGACCATATCTTTGGCGCGACCGACAATGGATACATAGCCGTCCGCATCGATGGTAGCTTTGTCACCGGTATTGAAAAATCCGTCGGCAGTAAAATCCTCTGCTGTTTTTTCCGGCATGCGCCAGTAGCCAGCAAATACATTCGGGCCTTTAAGCTGCAGGTTGCCTGTTGCGCCTTCTGCTGCAGGTTCACCCGCTTGATCAACCACCCTGGCGATTACGCCCGGTAGAGCCGGTCCAACCGTACCGGCGCGGCGCTCACCATGCAGTGGATTAGAGGTGTTCATGCCGGTCTCGGTCATGCCGTAGCGCTCGAGGATGGTGTGTCCAGTGCGTGTTTGAAACTCGACGAAGGTTTCTGCCAGCAGCGGTGCTGAACCCGACACAAACAAGCGGATATTCGCGCAACACTCGGGCCCGAAATCCGGGTTTGCCAACAGGCGGGTGTAGAAGGTTGGAACGCCCATCATGGTGGTGCAATAGGGCAGGGCGGCAATGGCTGCCTTGTCGTTGAAACTACTGTGCCATACCAGGCTGGCGCCACTCATCAGCACGCAGCCTATACCGACAAATAACCCATGTGCGTGATAAATCGGCAGCATGTGCAGTAGACGATCGGAGGCAGAAAATCCCCAGGCTGTTACCAGTGCTTCCGCGTTCTTGCGCAGGTTGTCATGGCTCAACATTATCCCTTTGGGCTGCCCTGTGGTACCCGATGAATAGAGCAGGGCAGCCATGTCTGTACCTTCGCACTGAGCCACGTCAGCCTGTGTGCTGGCGGCTGCGGCCCGCTCCATCAAGGTGCCGCTGCCGTCGGCATCAAGGGTAAGTAGTGCTTTAACGCCGTTTGCCGGAAGCAGTGATTTCATAGGGGTGAGGGAGGCACTAGCGCAAACGACGATGGTCGGTTCTGCATTGCCGAGGAAGTAGGTGAGTTCCGATGCTTTATAAGCTGTGTTAAGCGGGTGGTATACCAGGCCCCCGCGCAGGCAGGCCAGATAAAGAAACAAGTTCTCTGTTGATTTTTCGACCTGCACGGTAATCCGGTCACCGGGCTCGGCGCCGAGTTGTAGCAGGCTGTTGGCGATACGGGCGGAAGCTTGGTCTGCTGCAGCGTAAGATACGCTGCGGCCGTCTGCGCTCAGCAGTAATTGCGTATTGAGGTCGGCCGGAAAATGCTGTTGGAAATGTGCGTAGAGGTTCGGGTTGTCGGTCATGCCTTTGTCTCCAGTGAATTGTTAGAGCTGCCGACCGATTGCCACTGGCAACACAATAGTATTGTATGCTTTTCAGGCTTATACCGCCTGAGTTAGTGCAGAATATTTCCATTTCCGCAGTTGCGACCCTGGTTTACTATAATGCGCTTATAGATACATGACAGCGTAGGTGCTCCAGGCAGCTTAAGTTGTCAGAAACTACAACAATACAACTCGATTGATAAGGTGATTCCGTTGACGTCTCCACTGTGGACCCCTAGCCCGCAACGCATAGCTAACGCGCAGATGAGCGCTTTTATGGCGTTTGCCAAGCAGTCCTGCGATTTGCAGTTGGGGCCGGACTACTATTCCCTGCATCAATGGTCAGTGCGGGAGCCGGAGCAATTCTGGGCCGCAGTTTGGAACTACTGCGAGGTGATCGGCGATGGCCCGCTAGCACCGGTGTTGCTGGACGCTGAGCTGTTCCCGGGAGCCCGCTGGTTTCCAGAAGTGCGTCTCAACTATGCTGAAAATCTGTTGCGCCGGCGTGACGCGAAGCCTGCCCTGGTGTCCTTACTGGAGAACGGTGAGCGGCGCGAAATAAGCTATGGGGAACTCTACCACCGAGTTGCACAACTGGCCGCCAGTTTGCGGGCGGAGGGCGTAGTCGCCGGGGACCGTGTGGCGGGGTTTATGCCCAATATTATGGAAACGGTGATCGCGATGCTGGCCAGCACCAGCATCGGCGCGGTGTGGTCCTCCTGTTCTCCTGATTTCGGCATCAACGGGGTAATGGACCGCTTTGGCCAGATCGAGCCGAAAGTCCTGTTTGCGGCC
>CBDTVJ010000264.1:0-6037 GCA_965363655.1 uncultured Halieaceae bacterium
ACATATACATATACACATACCAGGGCACTGTCTCCGCAGTCCCCCTCCCAGCAGCAGCGTGGCTCTTCATCAGCGCATTGGGTGGACTCGTTGTAGCCAAGCGCAAGCAGCTCAAAGCATAACTGCAATAGGCGTTTATGAAGCCCACCACTGAGTGGGTTTTATTTTGCCTGAGATTTGATGTGGCTAAGGTCCCTTCGTGGCACATTCAGGCCGCTCAGGAATGGTCAGCTAGACTGATCTCACCGGCCGCTTTCGACTCCAATCGGCCTATAGCTCGTCGGCATTTTCAGCCGAACCTCACCTACAAGCCACGTCCGCTTACACCACTTTTGAGTCATTCGCGGAGACTGGATTTCTGCCCCATGATAGGTTCAAAAGCTATCGTGCTAGCCCCCGTTATTCTCTTTGCTTCTAAGCAAACGTCAGCTTTTTTTACACATTCAAGAAATGATATTGATTCCTATAAATTATTTTTAGGTAAATCAGTAAGATAGAAACCTTGGCATATAGTTTGCTGTTAAAGCTATAACAGGGAATTAGGTCACCCTTCTTGCAGGACGCTTAACGAGAAATCGAATCCTAATTTATACCTAAAGAACCAGAAACCGTTACATGGAGATATGGTTATGAAACTAAGATTGAGCAGCTGGATAGTTGCATTTATTGCGACCACCTGGATTGGTTCGGCGAGCGCCGCAACAATCACACAGGCCGGTATCACGGGGTTGGATGTAGGCGGTGTCTTATATAATGTGGCCATTGGGGATATGGACAGCGACGCCGTGGCTGATGTGTATAGTGGCTATACTGGCGACTTAGCCTTGACCGGTATTGACAATATAACGCTTGTTGCCGTTAATACGGCCCTTGTCGATGCGCTAGATGGTCCAGATGGTGACATGTACTCAGCTAGTTATTTTGACGGATGTGGAGGGATAGGAGTAAGCAGTTGCACCCTTTTTGCCCCGACCAAGTATCAAGGTTCCCCGGAAACTTTCTATGCGTCGGGTACCCCGATGATCACCACTGCTGGGGGTGTATTCTGGTTCGGTCAGGACGTGACCCAGGACCATGAAAACGCCTTAGGTAGCAACGCGAGTATGACTTACGCCGTAGTGACCCGAGTCTCTCCGGTCCCCCTCCCTGCAGCGGCATGGCTCTTCATCAGTGCACTTGGTGGGCTGGTAGTAGCGAAGCGCAAACAACTAAAAGCGTAACTCCCAACCTAGTCTAAGGCCCGTTTCGACGGGTTTTATTTCGTCTGAGATTTGAGGTGACTAATGTCCCTTCGTGGCACATAGCGGCCGCTCAGAAAGGATGATAAAGTCGGGATTCGTGCAAATACCATGAGAAATTTCTGGAATTTGCATCTCAGCCCTATTTGAAAAAGGCACAAAAGAAACAAGAGGTTAGAAGCTTCCTATGTTTCATTTAGCGTGAGATCCAACATTGTGTCGGATCTCTCGATAAAGAAACCATACTGAACAGTATTTATCGCGTGCTTGCACGCCACTTGATTGAGCAACCCATGCTGGGGTATTGAGTTTCCGGGCTTTTGCCCGCAGGCCCTGTAGGCTATCCTTCAAAGTGTCAGGTATTTTTACACCTCCTCCTCCCGAACTTTTCCAGATCACGCAAGGTGCTGGTTTTAGGACTTCCCCGTGAATTGAACTGAGACACAAGTCACAAGCCAGGCCCAAAAACGTAAGCAAAAAGTGACGAAAAAAGATACTGGCGCGGATATTGCGTTATTTCTCCCTCGGCGTATGACTCGAATGTTCGCTAAAAGCGGAACTTTTTTTCAACGGAGAGTAAGGAATGAAAGACAAGCTATTTTTGTCAGTGATGGCCCTGGTACTTGGGCTTATGACGCAGTCCACATTGGCAAATACAATTACCATAACCCATGAGTTGGATGGAGACCTGATCTCCAAAGGCGGCGCTCCATGGCTGGCCTCCTGTGATGAAACGGGTCCCGGTCCATGCATGCTTGGGCTGGAAGATCCTGCCACGGCCTTCATGAGCGCCTCGATAGCTACTGCTTATGACAAGCAGGGAAACCCGCGGTCGGAGCTCACCTATCTTAATAGCCTGCTGGGTCTTGGTGGAACAGACCTGATAACAGGTACCACTGATATTGCGGGCTCGGGCAACAGCTTTGAGACAAGCTTGCGGTATTTTGCTATCAAGCAGTCCAGTTACATCATGTATTTTGAAAACCTTACAGGCGCGTCTCTCGATGTGACGTTCGACAACAAGTTCAGTCATGTTACGGGTTTTGGTGAGCAATTAACCGGTCCTTCGGAAGTGCCACTGCCGACAGCGGTGTGGTTGTTTGGGTCCGCCTTGCTTGGTCTAGGTGCTATAGGTCGTAGGAAGAAATAGCAGAGACTCATTTGCGAGAGGGTTGATCATGCAAAGTAAAGAACGTTCGATTTTACAGAGCCTTGCCGCAAACTCCGCTTTTATCGCAGTGCTGGTTATTGCTGTCTCTGAAGTCCTGGCATTGTTGCGGTCGATACATCTTCTTCCGGCTAAACCAGGCGTTGGTATTGCAAAAAAACCAGCGGAAGCAGTGGCTAGAAGCAATGCTGGCCAGCAACACGGCCTGGTTTCGCGCTACCAAAACCGGCGCGGTGAGAAAGCCAGCCGGCGGCGTCAAATGTTCAGGGCCCTGCAGCAGGTTGATGCGCGGGGCAGGCGCGAGCGACGGGCCATGCGAGGGCGACGCGCCAGCGATTTCGTAAGCTCTGCGGCATGACGCATAACTGGAAGAAAAGCTCGAGCTGGCGGCCCTGCTTAATCCGCCAGAAAATTTAACCGGGAAAGCAGGTTTTTTAATCGGCCTTTATAGGTTTGATCTTCGCTGATGAGGCAGCTGAACTATCCAGTAGTGCCGGCCCTTTTTTTATTTCTGTGGAACTACGTGTGGATTCCAGCCGATCTGTCTCGATTTCTTCATGGATGGGTTCCAGCGCTGCCATCTCTTTGTTTGCCTTGGTAGAAAGCTGTTGGAAGCGCTCGACTTTGCCGTGTAAGCCCTGCTTGCCAACCAGGCCTTTCACCGTATCATTGTAATGATTGTTTGCTGCCCTGATGGTATTGCCGAGTTTGTGTAGCCTCTCTGCAACGAGGCATACCTGGTTATAGATATCCCCTGCCCTGCTGCTTATTTCCTTTGCCTCCTGGTTGCTTTGTTCGATCATCCAGAGGTTGGCGACGGTGCGCAATATGGGCATTAAGGTGGTGTGTGAAACCATCACCACGCCCTTTTTGTAGCCGTAGTTGAAAAGGTCCTTATTGTGTTTCATGGCTTCGATGTAGGCGGGCTCGATCGGCATAAACATCAATACGAAATCGGGGCTGCCAATACCGGGCAGGTTGGCATAATCCTTGGAAGCCAGGTCGTCGATATGGTTGCGTACGGCCTGGGCGTGAGCATTGAGTGCCTCAGTTCGTTCTTCATCGGTGTCTGCGGCGATGGCCCGGTCATAATCCACCAGTGACACCTTGCTGTCGATTACCAGGTTCTTGCTATCGGGCAGCTTGATAATGAAATCCGGCAACTTGCGCTTGCCTTCATCATCACGAAAAGCGGCCTGTGTTTCGTAGTGCTCGTCTGCCTGCAGCCCGGCGAGTTCCAGAGTGCGTTGCAACTGTGCCTCGCCCCAGTTTCCGGCGGTTTTCTTGTCGCCTTTCAGGGCTGTTGCCAGGTTGCTGGCCTGGCTGTTCATTTCCAGCCCGATATCCAGGACCTTCTGGATCTCTTTTTCCAGAACGGTGTTGCCCTTGATCGACTCGGTGTGGACCTCATTAATGCGGCTCTGGAAACCGGTAATTTGCTCCCGAAAGGGCTTCAGCATGGCCTCCAGTGAGGCCTGACTGGTGGTGGTAAAGCTTTTGCCCTTGTCCTCAAATATCTTGTTGGCCAGGTTTTCAAATTCCTTTTTGAGGTTCTCCCGGGTTTCATTTAGCAGTTCTATCTGCTCCTGGTGCCTGTTCTCCCGCTCTTGCTGCTGTGTTTGCAGCTGGGTGTATTCCTGCAGGGTAGAGTTGAGCGAGTTTTGCAGCTCCGTGTGTTCGTTCCTGAGGGCGCTTAGTTCGGCCAGCCTTGCCTGCAGCTGTAATTGGGCCTGCTCGAGGGCTACAGCCTGGCCGCGGTTGTCGGCCTGTAAGCGGGCAAGGTTGTCCCGTAGCATATTGTGGTTATCGTTGAGGGACTGATGGCCTTGCAGCTGTTGCGCGATCTGGTTGTCGCGCTCCTGGATGCGCTGGCGCAGGTTACTGGTGTCTGCGCCCTGTGCGCCCAGCTGGAGATCCTTGTCATGGGATTCGTGCACCAGTTGCTGGTTGGTCTCCACCAGCACGCGCAGCTCGCTGTCACGTTCCTGCAATTGAGCGCGGACTTTCTTCAGTGTGCGCCTGGCCGCCATGCCTCGCCAGGTACTGATAAACAAACCGACCAGCACGGCTATCGCCAGTGCCATGCACCCCAGTATTAATGTGTCGGCAGTGAACTTCATTGCGCTTCCCCCTTGCCAGGCTGCCAGTTTAAATCAGTATGCGATGGCGCAGTTGATTTATCCATATACCCTGGGGACACCTGTCGCGTAGCGGGGCATATGCAGGGCGTGTTGTTGCCCGTGGGGCCCTGCCGCCGCTGGCTTTATTTGCCCACCACCAGCAGGGAGATGTCGGCGACACCCAGGAAAAGGTCGCGCAGGTGCTTCAACAGGTTGAGGCGGTTATTGCGCAAGTCATCGTCTTCTACATTGACCATAACGTCATCAAAGAAGGCGTCCACGGGCTCCCGCAGTCCCGCCAGGCAAGCCAGTGCTTCGGTATATTCGTCCTGCGCAAGGTGTTGGCCGCAGGTTTCTGCCAGGCGCTCAATCTGTTGGGAAAGTGCTATTTCCTGAGGCTCTGAGAGTAAGTCAGCGCTCACTTCGCTAAAGCGATAGGAGTCATCAAGCTTGCCAAGGATATTGGAAACACGCTTGTTCGCTGCGGCCAGAGACTGGGCCTCGGGCAGTTGTGAGAAAGCGTGAACTGCCTGCACTCGCCGCTGGATATCCAGTGGCCTGGAGATGTTCCTGGCACTGACCGCCTTGAATACTTCGGCGGGGATGTTTTCGTCTTCGTACCAGGCGCGGAAACGCTCGATCATATAATCGAGTACCTGCGCCGTTGTGCCGTCGGCAATGATGCCCTCGGGGTACTGTGACGCGGCCAGTTCCAGGCATTCCCGCAGGTCCAGGTCCAGGCCCTTCTCCACGATTATGCGCAATACCGCCAGGGATGCGCGGCGCAGGGCGAAGGGGTCCTTGGAGCCGGTGGGTGGCTGGCCGATACCAAAGATGCCGACCAGGGTATCCAGCCGGTCGGCGAGCCCGAGCGTGCAAGCGGTGGTGGTTTCAGGCAAGCGGTCTCCGGCGAACCTGGGCCAGTACTGCTGGGCCAGGGCGGAGGCGACATCCGCCTGCTCGCCATCGTGTAGCGCGTAGTAGGAACCGGCGATTCCCTGCATGTCGGAAAACTCCAGCACCATGTCAGTCACCAGGTCTGCCTTGCTTAAGAGCGCGGCCCTCTGTGCCAGTTCGACAGGTGCGCCCACCTGTGGTGCCAGAGCGGCGGCGAGTCTGCCGACGCGCTCTGTTTTATCCTGCAGGGTCCCGAGCTTCTGTTGGAAGACGATGCTGCCAAGAGACGATACCCGGTCGACCAAGGGGGTCTTCTTGTCGGTCTCAAAGAAGAAAGCGGCATCGGACAGGCGCGGACGAATCACGCGTTCGTTGCCGGCAATAACCTGTATCGGATCCTTGCTCTCGATGTTGGCGATGGTGATGAAGTTAGGCTTGAGCTGTCCCTCGTCATCCACCAGGTGGAAATACTTCTGGTGCTCTTTCATGGAGGAGACGAGTGCTTCCTGGGGCACCTGCAAAAACCGCTCTTCAAATGAGCCGGTCAGGGCCACCGGCCATTCCACCAGCCCGGTAACCTCGTCCAACAGGTCCGGGTCGATTACTGCAGTAGC
>CBDTVJ010000265.1:0-6016 GCA_965363655.1 uncultured Halieaceae bacterium
GTTGGGCAAAATCGTTCTATGGGTTTCCACAATCACTTTCATTTCCTATGGCCTGATGTGCCTGATCTCACCCTCAGTCCCTGCTGGTTATGCCGGACTGGAGATGATTTCCGGCGATGGCTATGCCGAGATAGGCGCTATGTATGGCGGCCTACAAATCGGGTTTGGGCTGTTTTGCCTGCTGGGCGCCCTGCGCAGTGATCTCCACAAGCCAGCACTGACTTCACTGGTCGTCGTGGTCGGCGGCCTGGCTATTGGGCGACTGTACTCTACTGTGACAGGTACCGAACCGGTAGGAACGTATACTTACGGCGCGATGACTTTTGAGTTCCTCACTGCGACGCTCGCGGGGGTAGCCCTGCGCAAGGCCTGAGCTGGAATGGCCTTACCTAGGTTTAGGCCAGCCACCAAGCTCGGCGCCGAAACGCTGTTATTTGATTAAGTCCCCTTTTCGGTGGCGCAGATGAACAGGCCTTCGGCAGTGGCGGTTACTTCCCCGTTCACGCGCATTTCCCCCTTACACACCTGCTTGCGGCCATCTCGCCGCACATTCATGCCCCACAATTCAATGGGCGTGTTCAGCGGTGTTTTGCGGTGATATTTGACCGTCAGGGTTCCGGTAAACCCTGCATTGCCAGTCACAACATTGGACATTGCCAGGATTTCATCAAAAACTGCGGCTATTATGCCGCCGTGCACACTGTCCGGGGGACCCGCATACGTGGGTGAAAAAATGGCCTCCCCCTTCACACCTTCTCCATCCTTCCACAACCTGATCGGCGGGGCGATAGGGTTGCGCTTGCCACTGATGGGACTGTAAGGCATGACGGCCGTGAGGTCGTCGTCGCGCCAGGCGAAACCGGGTGTATCGCTGGCAATAGAGATGGTCGACCAGCCCTCCCCCTGTTGCAGCCAAGGCCTCAGCGCCTCCATGGCCTGGTGAATGTGCCGCGTAGCCTCTGTCAGGACTTCATCCGGAGCGTTGCTGCAGCGCAGGTGATGAATAAGCTGGGCAACGTCCTCGTTAATAGCTTCGGGCAAGCCGTCTGATTCCGGGCCCGCGTTTTCGTCCTTCATCAATATCCCTTGGGAAAGAATCACGTCATCCATAGTGGCGTATCACACTGCAGGCGGCAATGCCGGTAAGTCCATTGGCTTGAACCCTGCAGCGTATTAACAGTGATAGCAACGCGGGCTAGGCGTACGCGGCCCAAAGCTATACTATCTGCGCCTCAAACGATCTGTGGAGAAAGCTGTGCAAATTGGACCTGAAACCGTAGTGACATTTCACTACACATTGCGCGATGAAGCTGGCGAGGAAATGGAGAGCTCCCGTGGCGGTGATCCCTCTGTTTACCTGCATGGCACCAATAATATTATTCCAGGCCTGGAGGTCGCTATGGCGGACAAATCCAGCGGGGATGTCTTCTCTGTCACGGTAGAGCCAGCAGATGCCTATGGCCCGCGCAATCCCGAGAGAGTAAAGCGTGTGCCGATCAAACACCTGGTTTTCAAGGGCAAGCTACGCCCGGGAGCGGTAGTACAAATGAACACCGGTGAAGGCATGCGCCCTGTGACCGTGAGCAAGGCCGGGCGGCATAGTGCCGACGTCGACACCAATCATCCGTTGGCTGGCCAGACCCTGAGTTTCGATATAGAGATCGCAGAGGTACGCGCGGCTACTGCTGAAGAGCTGTCCCACGGACATGCCCATGGGCCCGGTGGACACCAGCACTAAGCGCGATCATTGACTGTAGGTTTGTTGCAGGTAGTCCAATATATCCGCAGATTCAAAAAGACCCCGCTCGGTATTGGGGTCGTAAAGGTAGGGAATCGATACCCTGCCCTCCGTATCCTGCAATACCTGTCGATTACCGAGCTCACTGTCGAGACTGATATTCAGGCGCTCCCTTATCGGGGGAAGAATCCACTCCTGCAGCTGTGTACGACCACAATTCCTCACAATGTAGGGAATCTCCATCTCGCATAGCAACTCTCGCACCGGCCGCGCGTAGGGGCTGGACTCAAAACTGTACAACTCCAGCAAGTACTCCGGAGCGGCGCCCGGCTTAACCTGCATGCCGCGATTCGCTCGCGGCGCGCTGGCCATCATAGAACCCAGGATCTGCAGCTGTCCCGCCTTCCACTTGAGCGGCACTTCCCGCTGGCCATAGGTCTCAAACAGGTAAGCGATGATATCCAGGGATTCATACATCTCCACCCCGGTATTGGGGTCCACCAGGTAGGGGAACTGCGCCTTGCCGCCGCGCTCCACCGCCTCAGGACGAAAGCGCTCGCCCAACTTCGGACAGGGATATACTTCCGCATCCAGGTCCAGCTCCGTCAAAGCCTCGCGCACCAAACGGCAGTAGGGGCAGTTTTCGATATCGTACAGTTGCAGTAACTGCTGCGGCTTTTGCGCCGCCGGCGTACTCTGGATGCCGTTGCTCGCGCGCAGCAGCGTTGAGATCATTGATGTCGCCAGATTTCCCGCCATGACTTAACCCTCGTTCAGTGCCTGGTATTCTTTTTCCAGGCGTTTCATTGCTTTCTTTGACACACCACCGAGCACCTCGATGGCGTGACGCAGGCGGGCCCGACTCATGTCAGGACCCAACAATTCCATGGAATCCACCACTGAGAAAGAAGCGCTGGTTCCGGAGATCGCGATAAATAGCGGTGCGAGAAAATCCTTTACCTTCACACCCAGGGCGTCCGCCAGCCCTTTCAAATCATCCCAGATATTGTCCCTGGTCCAATGCCGCTGCGCTTCCAAACGCCAGAGTGCGAACTGCAAGCCCTTGAGAATAGTCTCGGGCTTAGCCTTCACACTTGAAAAACTGTCCTCATCCAGGGCCAGTGTGCCCGCTACCAGGAAGCCGGCAAGGGGTGCGAAATCACTCAGTGTTTCCATCCGCTTCTGGGCGTGGGGAAGCACTTTCATCAGGTTGTCGCTGTTGTAGGCCCAGTCTACCAGGCGCTGCGCCAACTGCTTCTCATCCAGGTCCTCGCGAATCCACATGCCATTTAACCAGCTGAGTTTTTCAACATCAAAAATGGGCCCGCCCAGGGACACCCGCTGAATATCAAACTGCTCCAGCATATCCTGCAGGGAAAACTTTTCGCGCTCGTCCGGCATCGACCAGCCCATGCGTCCCAGGTAATTGAGCAGCGCTTCCGGCAGGTAGCCCATGCGCTGGTAATAGGAAATACTGGTGGGGTTCTTGCGCTTGCTGAGCTTTGACTTATCGGGGTTACGCAATAATGGTAAATGACAAAGCTGGGGCATGTCCCAGCCCAGGTAGTCATACAGTAACTTGTGCTTGGGCGCTGAATTGATCCACTCTTCCCCGCGCAATACGTGGGTGATGCCCATGAGGTGGTCGTCCACCACATTGGCCAGGTGGTACGTGGGCATGCCATCGGACTTCAGCAGGATTTGCGCGTCCACCATGCCCCAATCCAGCTCAATGGTACCGCGCAGCATATCCTCGATGGCACAGGCGCCCTCTTCCTCTGGAACCATCATGCGAATCACATACGGCTCACCGGCGGCTCGTCGCTTCTCAACTTCTGCGGCATCCAGCTGCAGGTCTGATGGTTTCAGCGCCGTACTGTTGCCGGCGGCCCGTCGAGCGTTGCGCAACTCATCCAGCTCCGCGGGAGTGCGATAACAAACGAAGGCCTTACCCGCATCGACCAGTTGCTGTGCGTACTGTCCATACAGTTCCATACGCTCACTCTGGCGATAGGGCCCGTGTTCACCACCAATATCAGGCCCCTCGTCCCAGTCAATGCCCAGCCAACGCAGGGAATCGAGAATAGCCTGCTCAGACTCGGGTGTGCTGCGTGCCTGGTCCGTGTCTTCAATCCGCAGCAGGAACTGCCCACCGTGGGCCCGCGCGAAGCACAGGTTGAACAGCGCGATATAGGCGGTGCCTACGTGAGGGTCGCCGGTGGGGGATGGGGCGACTCTGGTGCGAACAGTCATGGATATCCAGTAGCTTGAAATATGAAGGCGCGATTATACGTTTTCGCGGGGCTAAATCCTACTCGCGGCGGTATACACTATGTCGACGCGGGCGAATATGGGAAAATATCCACGCCACTTGCCAAAGGATAATCAATTAATGTCGCGCCGCCTGCTTTATCTGCTGTTTTGCTATGCGTCGCTGAGTGCCTGTAGCCAGACTCTCGTTGACCTACACACGCCCAATGGCCAACTGCAGGGCTATATCGACGGCGAAGTGGAACACTATATGGGCGTCCCCTATGCCAGCCCTCCCACAGGCGAACGGCGCTGGCGCGCTCCCCAACCAGTAAGCCCCTGGCCCGGTAAGCGCAAGGCCCTGCAGCTGCCCGAGATGTGTGCACAGACCTCGCTGTTTAGCGGCGACCTGATCGGCAGCGAAGATTGCCTGTACCTGAATATCTGGAGCCCGGTAAAAAAGCCTGCGCAAGCCATGCCCGTGATGGTGTGGATACATGGCGGAGGATTTATCCTGGGCCAGGGCAGTTATACCAAGCGGGACGGTCGCCTACTCGCCTTGAGGGAAGACGTCGTGGTGGTATCGATCAACTATCGTCTCGGGATATTCGGCTTCCTCGCCCACGAGGCGCTCGATGCTGAGGACAGCACCCATCCCTCGTCGGGGAACTACGGCATCGAAGATCAAACCGCGGCGTTGCGTTGGATACAGGAGAATATAAGCGCCTTTGGCGGTGACCCCCAACGTGTGACCATCTTCGGGCAATCGGCGGGAGGGGTCAGCGTGTGCGCGCAACTGGTCTCCCCAGGGGCCGCCGGCCTGTTCCATCGCGCCATCATCCAGAGCGGTCCCTGCGCTGTGCCGCTGGCTACGCATGCCGCTGCCACGCAATTGGGTGACAAGGCCCAGAGCCTGCTCGACTGTGACAGTTCGCAACACGATGTGCCGCAATGCCTGCGTTCCAGAAGCGCCGAGGATGTGGCCGCCACCCTGCCCCCGGATCCCACCCTGGGATTTGGCGAAGATTATACGATGTGGTGGCCCAGCCTCGACCCCGTGGTTCTGCCCCTGCCGCTAACGGAGGCTTTCGACAGCGGTAGTTTCAACCAGGTACCAGTCATCGATGGTACGACCCTCAATGAAGCCAGCCTGCTCATATGGCTGTCCCACAACATGCGCTTCAAGCCACTGCAGGCAGAACAGTACCTGGATCGGCTGCAACATCTCACCGGCAGCCGCGAGTCCGCGGAGAAAGTCGCGCAGCAGTATCCATTGGCAAACTACGACAGTCCATTTGAGGCTTTCACGGAAGCGTTCAGCCATGGCTTTTTCAACTGTATTTCGCGACGACAGACGCTAGCCATGCGCAAGCATGTGCCTGTCTGGACCTATCGCTTTGACTATCAGGATGCGCCTTTCTTCATACCCTGGGCTGACTTGAAGGCTTATCACGCCGCTGAAATGCAATACGTGTTTGGCAACCCGATGAGCCTTACCCGGCGTCAATTCAAAAAGAAAGAGCAGACGCTGGCGAACAGCATGATGGGCTACTGGGCCCAGTTTGCTCGCAGCGGCAATCCTAATAGTCCCGAGGCCAGGCAATGGCCTGCCTTCAACAAGGCAGAGAGCTCCATGCTATTCAACCTGGACAACAGTGTTGCAGAGCAGGTATTCGAACCGGAGTGCCGTTTCTGGAATGAGCTGCCTTACCTGAGGCCCCCCTACCAGTAAAAGGTCAGTGCCACTATCTCCAGGCTTTTTTTGTTGAGCTCGAACAGGGCTACGCCAGGGTGATCCGTGTCCCCCTTGCGGTAATCTACGGTGACAGACACCATATTACCCGCCGCCAAAACCTTGCTGAAGCTCATTGTGCCGCCTTGTGCGATACAGTCGGCCGGGGCAAGAGTAGCGCTCGCCAATGGGAAATTGATACCTGGTACAGGTCTGGAAAACAAGCCCTCCATTGCGCCGGCATCTCCCGTGTTGAAGTATTGCGCAAAGCGGGCAACTTGCTCCTTGCCCCGGGT
>CBDTVJ010000266.1:0-6009 GCA_965363655.1 uncultured Halieaceae bacterium
ATGAGCGAGCCATTCTCAAGATTGTGTGGTATTTTTAACGGCTTTCGACCTTCCGCCGCAAATGATTGATATTGATGGAATTCGGTGATTTTCGCGGCATTTAGACGCATATCCCGGAGCATGACGAATTAGGGAACCCCGTGCCACGACTAGACACACGGGGAACCATTGTTGCCGCTATGGCTCTCACTTACACCACACGCAATCACGGTCACCTATCATGATCCACCTTCGCAGGATTCTCCTTGTTGTCTTATGCCTGGCGCTGAGCGGCCACGGCTATGGCAAGGTGACTGACGAGATGCCACAGCTGCCGACCTGGCAGGTGCTGGAATTTGAGGAGCAGGCCTTTTGGGCCACGGCGAATTCCCGCCTGGAAGTCCTTGCGTCGGAGGGGGATGAGGCGCAGTGGGAGTTCACGGTTTCGAGCTCAGTGGTGGGCAATTCCGAAGAGCTGTCAATGAGCTTCGAACCCGCCAGCGGGCGCTCTCTAAAGCGCGACCGCCTCAGCAAGGGCAAGGAGCAGCGCCTGAAAACCTTTGAGTACCGCAGCAATGACATCCTGCGAGAACGCCACAACCCCGAGGCCAACTCCACGGCACCACCGGGGGAATGGCCGGTCACCAATCGCCAGACAATCCCCTACCCCGCCGCCGCCAGCAAGCTCGTGGTGACCAATCCGCACCTGCTCATACTGCTCGCCCAGCAGTTGCAAGCACAGGGCCCGGGTGGCTCCATGGAAGTCCTGGTACATACCGATTTGAATTTCTACCGAGTACGCCTGACCAGCGGCAACGGCATCCCGGTCACCGCCAACTACAGGGTCACCGGGGACAAGCAGTCGGGCGGCCAACGGGACACGATGGCGGTAGCACTGCAGGTCAGCCCCGAGGGCGGCCTCGCAGAGAAGGAAGATTTTAGCCTGCTGGGACTGCAGGGTGAGATCATTCTGTTTTTTGACAAGGACTCGGGGCTACCACTGCAGATCCGCGGCACAGCGCCGCGTATCGGCGCCACCGATATCAATCTCAAATCAGTTACGATGCGACCCGCCCAGCAGTGATGGGCCCGGCCGAGCCGGTGGGCTTAATCAGCAACCCTGGCAGTGGCCACAATCGCGAGCAGTTCGACGCCATACAGGCACGTATAGCGCAGTGCGGCAGTATCCAGCATATCGTTACCCACAGCCCGGCTGACATAGAACCGGCCTTACAGGCCTTATCCGCCCAGCGCATTCGCGTACTGGCCATCAACGGTGGCGATGGCACCGCCTCAACAGTGCTGGGTGCCCTGCTGGAATCCGGCCTGTTTGAGCAAGCACCCCTGATTGCCCTGCTACCCGGTGGCACCGCCAACATGAACGCCGGCGATATTGGCATCAGCGGCTCCCTGCAAAAGTCGGTAACGCGCTTTTGCCAATGGTGCGAAGGTGACCGTGATACCGAGGGCAAACTGGCCCAACGCGCGCTATTGCGGGTGGCCATGGAAAACGGGCAGCCCGCGCAATACGGTATGTTCCTGGGCGCCGGCGCTATCATCCAGGGTACCGAATACGCCCACAAGGAGATCCATTCCAGGGGTTTACGGGACGATTTCAGCCTGGTCCTGAGCACAGTGCGTACGGTGTGGGGAGTGCTGCGTGATGACCCGGCGTTTAATCGCCATGTGGCTCTGGAACTGACCCTGGGTGACCAGGACCCGCAGCAATACGACACCCTCATCCTCGCCATCAGCACCCTGCAGCGCCTGGCATTTGGCATGCGCCCGTTCTGGAGCGAGGAGCCCGGGAATATCCGCCTGACACTGATGGAACAGGGCTGCTCACGGTTCGCCCGCACGTTTTTTTCCATAGTGCGGGGGCACCCCAATCGCAATGCCGTGCCCGCCTCGGGCTACCGCAGTCACAACACCGATCGGATTTCTCTGACGATGCAGGGTAAACTCAACCTCGACGGAGAGATAATGGAGGCCGATGGCGTGGTAAACATCAGTACCAGCCCGGGATTGGAGTTCCTGACGCTGTGAGCAGCTACCCCCCTGTGGCGGGGCCCGATACAGCAGCCGACCCCAACCTGGCGGAACTGCTGGCGCAACTGAATGCCAGGCACAACGGCGCCATTTGCTGCACCCTGGTCTACGGATCCTGCCTGCGCAGCGGGGACATTTACGACGGCCTGCTGGACCTGTACCTGATCTGCGACAACTACCGCACCGCTTACCAGCGCCCGCTACCTGCCGCCGCCAACTGGATGCTGCCACCCAACGTTTTCCACGCCGAACAAAAACCCGTCCATGGCAGCGACACTGACCAGACGCTGCGCAGTAAAGTCACCGTGATTTCGCTGCGCGACTTCCAGCGCGGCTGCTCCCCCGCCTGGTTCCAATCCTATATCTGGGGGCGCTTTGCGCAACCTACCCGCATTCTCTACGCCCGTGATGAACAGGTGCGTGGCCAGGTCGAGGAAGCCCTCACCGCAGCCGCCGCCACCCTGCTGAAAAATGCTGTTCCCGCGCTGCCGCAAGAGGGCAGTCTCACTGGGCTGTGGGAACAGTCCCTGGGCCTGAGCTACGACACTGAACTGCGTACCGAGCGCAACGGTCGTGCCGGCCAGCTGGCGCGATCTGCCAGCGATTTCTACACCACCCTGACGCGTCACCACGCGGCACAGCTGGGCTTTCCTTTTTCCCTGCAAGAACTTGACGGCGAGCTGCATTACCAGAGCCGGGTTAGCGCAATACACCGACGCTGGGCAACCCTGGCCTGGGCACTGCGTCGCGCGCAGGGCAAGCTCCTGTCCATCCTGCGCCTGGTAAAGGCCTTGTTCACCTTCGAGGGCGGACTGGACTATATTGCGTGGAAACTGCAGCGGCATTCCGGCGAGGTAGTGGTCATTCCGGACAGGGTTCGGCGCGCCCCGATCATCTACATGTGGGGCTTCTTCTGGGGCCTGTACCGACGCGGGATTTTCAGGTAAAAGCGCGCTTTTACACTGTCTTTTTACCGCAAAACCCACCTGCGATACACGTACTATTCACGCTGAAATGCAAGTCCTTAAAATGGCAATAAGCGGCCCATTCCTTTATAGTTTCCACCAAAATACAGCCACCACGCGAAGTGCCCAGCGATCCCATGACAGCCTGCGTATTTATCCAGACAAACCACAAGCAAATCACCGGTGCCATCGTCGCTGAACACGCCCTGCGCCGCTACTCACAGAACAATGACAAGTTCGACGTCCAGATCATGGACAGTCGGGATTACCCGATGTTTGCCGCCCACGAGGGGCAGGAGTACCTGCGCGACGGCGTCAAACGCACCTGGCTCAACGAGGATTTGCAATCCTTCACCCCCACCCGCTTCATGCCGCCCAAACTGATGGGCTACGAGGGGCGGGCCGTGGTAATTGACCCGGACATCTTCGCCGCCGCCGACGTGTGGGAGCTGCTCAGCCGTGACATGCAGGGCAAGGCAATTATGTGTCGCATGCGCTCCGGGCCCAAGGGCTTGATCGACAAGTGCATGGCCAGCAGTGTCATGCTGCTGGACTGCGCCAAGCTAACTCACTGGGACGCGGAAAGGAATTTCGAGGCCATGTTCGAATTCACCCAGGACTACCAGCCCTGGATCTGCCTCAAGGAAGAAAACCGCGACACCCTGGACTTTTTCGAGTCCGAGTGGAATGACTTCGACAGATTCACCCTGAACACCAAAATGCTGCACACCACGCGGCGCAAGACCCAGCCCTGGAAAACCGGCCTGCCTACGGACTGGCGTCCGGCAGAGCGTTTTCGCCTGTTTCCACCGGCGGCATGGGTAATGCGCGCCCGTCGCAAGCTATTCGGCGAGTACGCCTTCCTGGGCAACTACAAGCAGCACCCCGATATGAACCAGGAGCACTTTTTCTTCGGTCTGCTCAAGGAATGCCTGAACGAGGGTAAAATCACCGAGGAATTCCTGCGCAATGAAATGGCGCAAAACCACGTGCGGCACGACGCCCTGGAAGTATTGAAAAATACGCCCGACCTGGCCCCCGCGCCTATGCACCCTCTCAATGCGGTATCACAAGCTGCCTGACCGCCATGGCGGCTCGCTGCAGCTCATCCGCGGCTACTGAGCCACAGCGCTCAGTTACCGTATGCCGCGCCTGCAAAGCCTCTACTGCCGTGGATATCGTCCCCGGCTCCAGCCAGCGGGCGTGGTCCGCTGCGACCAGGGCATCCTGGATATTCCCCACATCCCGACGCATGCGACGCGGCCCGAAACGCATGGCAAAGCGATGGCTCAAGGGTTTATAGCGATAGCTGTGCGGTAAAGTCCACCAGCGTGCGCGCCCATCGCCCACATCGAATATATACA
The DNA here is from genome assembly GCA_965363655.1 of uncultured Halieaceae bacterium. Taxonomy (GTDB): domain Bacteria; phylum Pseudomonadota; class Gammaproteobacteria; order Pseudomonadales; family Halieaceae; genus Marimicrobium. Next base: position 4,358 of record CBDTVJ010000266.1, read on the forward strand.
GCGGACGGCCCGTATCGGCCGCCTCTCCCAACATTGACATGGATTCACCGGTAACCACAAAAGCGTCCGCCAGGGCCAGCAGCCCCCTGTAGGGGTTGTCTTGCCCACGGCCACAGCGATAGCAAAAGTGCGGCAAACGCAGCTGCGCCTGCAGGGCATCGCCCGCCGGCACGGGAGTGCGGGCACTATCTGTGGCCAACACTGCGCCGCCGCTGGCTGCAGCCAATTGGTTGCTTAATTCACCCAGGTACTTGCCCTTGGCAGGAGTCATAACAAAACGCCCGCTATCCCCTCCTGCCAGAACCGCTATCCAGGGGCGGGGCAAGTGCTCGAAACGCTGCGCCCACTGCTCCCGGGCGGCCTGCATATCGGCATCACGCAAGCGATGCAGCGGCAGGCTGTTGTGCAGGATGTTGTCCTGTTCGGGCAGAAAGTACTGGGGAGTGGTAACCACCAGGTCCCAGGTCGACAGGCTGGCCCAGGGACGGCCGATATGCACCAGGCGGGTCCTGCCGCCCGATTGCTGCCTGATCCAGCGAGCCACGGGTTCGTTACGACGTCCGGCACTGATCACCAGATCGGGCCAGGGCGCCTGTAGCGCACTGGATTGGGACAGGTCTATGCCAGCCAGCGTGGGGCCCAGGCCCAGGTGTGTTAGCAGCTCCCAGGGCCTGGCCGCAATGCGCTTTTTCTCGCAGGCAAGGCCCGATTCCTGCGCCAGAGCGAGCACCTGGGTATTATCACCGGCCTTCTTCCCCAGCAGACACCACACTGTTATCTGTTCCTCACCCACCCCGGTTCCTCGCCACGTCCTGTGACATTGCGCGATTCACCAAAGGTTCTTCGCTAGAAAAATTGCCAAAGCCAGCCGTTTGTGGAAACTCGCGCTGGAGGTAAACTATCCCACAAATCACTCGCGAGAAGAAACAGCGTGAAGCCCACTGTTTTCATACACACCAACCACAAGCAAATGCTCGGGGCACTGGTGAGCCGCTACTCCCTGCAAAAGCGCTCCGCCCATGCCGACCAGTTCGATGTGAAGTTCATCGAGGTTAAAGACTACCCCTGCATGCTGCAGCGTGAGGGCCAGCCTTATCGTCGCGACGGCGAGATGCGCCCCTGGGTGAACGAAGACCTGCAATCCTTCACACCGCTGCGTTTCGCGCCGCCTGAGCTGATGAATTACGCAGGCCAGGCAGTGATCATGGACCCAGACATCTTTGCCATCGGCGACATCTGGGAGCTGTTGAGCCGTGATATGGCAGGCTCGGCGATTATGTGCCGCCCGAAATCCGGTCGCAAGGGACGCAAGGGCGCCTTCGCCAGCAGTGTCATGCTATTGGATTGTGCCAAACTCAGGCACTGGCAGTTTGAAAAGAACTTCGTGGAAATGTTCGAACCGGTCAAACGGGATTACATGGACTGGGTATCACTGAAGCTGGAAGACCCCAAGACCATCGGCCAGTTGGAACCCCAGTGGAACGACTTTGACACCCTGACCAACGAGACCAAGCTACTGCACAATACCAAGCGTAAAACCCAGCCCTGGAAAACCGGCATGAAGATTGACTATCGGCCGGCAGACACTTTCCAGTTATTTCCGCCGCGGCACTGGTTGCGGCGTGGGCGGCGCGCCCTGTTTGGTGATTACA
>CBDTVJ010000267.1:0-5979 GCA_965363655.1 uncultured Halieaceae bacterium
CCATAGAAATCTTCGACTGTGACTTTACCCAGGGTTATGGGCAGACCGAGGCCAATTCGATCGTGGCCATGCTGTCCGCCTCCGATCACCGCAGGGCGCTGGCGGGGCGGCCGGATATTCTCGAGGCCTGTGGACGGGCCGCTTTCAATACGGAGTTGGAAGTGGTCGACAGTGAGGGCAAGGTGCTGGGTCCGGGAGAGGCGGGAGAAATTGTCGCCCGTGGTCCCCAGGTCATGCAGGGCTACTGGAATAATCCCGAGGCCACTGCCGATACGCTGCGAGATGGTTGGCTGCATACCGGTGACGTGGGCCAGTTTGATGAAGAGGGTTACCTGACCATCGTCGGCCGGGTCAAGGATATGATCATTTCGGGGGGTGAGAATATTTACCCGGCGGAAATAGAGAACGTACTGACCACGCATCCGCAGGTACGCGATGCCGCAGTGATTGGCGTCAGCGATCGCAAGTGGGGAGAGGTGCCCCTGGCCATTCTGGTGGCGCAGGAAAGTGCAGTGCCGGTAGCCGATGAATTGCCGGGAGCCGATGAAGTGCCGGTGCCTGCAGCCGATGAATTGCAGGCGCTCTGTCGGGAGCATATGGCGAGCTATAAGGTGCCGGCACACTATCATTTTACCGATGAGATACCGCGCAATCCCAGCGGCAAAGTTTTGAAACAACAACTACGTAACGACATTGGAAAAGACTATGACCAGTAACGACAAAGTCCTGTTGGAAGTTCGCGACAATATCGCGATTATCACCCTTAACCGCCCGGAGGCACGCAACGCCCAGGACCTGGATCTGCTGCAGCAGCTGGATCGCCTGTGGATGCAGGCGGCCAATGACAAGCAGGTAAAGGTGATTATCCTCAATGCCAACGGCCCGCACTTTTCCGCCGGTCACGACATCTCGGACCAGGCTATGGACCAGGTGACCTCTGTCGACTGGAAGAGTGACACGGTGGTGGAAGACCTGTACGCCTATGAGAGTGAAACCTTCCTGGGTTATTGCACCCGCTGGCGCAATATTCCCAAGCCGACCATTGCTGCTGTGCAGGGTGCCTGCATCGCCGCCGGCCTGATGCTGGTCTGGCCCTGTGACCTGATTATCGCTGCCGACAACGCACGCTTCAGTGACCCGGTGGTCGCCATGGGCATCGGCGGTGTTGAGTACCACGCGCACACCTGGGAATTTGGTGCACGCAAGGCCAAGGAAATCCTGTTTAACAGTAGTTTTATCGATGCGCAGACGGCTGAGCAGTTGGGCATGGTTAACAAGGTAGTGGCGCTGGATGACCTCAATGACGAGGCGCTGGCCATGGCTGAGAACATCGCCAGGAAACCTGCCTTTGGTCTGGCGATGGCCAAGCGCGCCGTAAACCGTACACAGGACATTATGGGTTACCAGAGCTCGCTGGAAGCGGCCTTTGATATGCATCAGCTGGGTCATGGCAATGCACTGGTTGCCACGGGCACGCCGATTTTTGCCTACCTCGATGAGATGAAGAAAGTCACTAAAGAAGGTGGTAAAAGTTAATGGCGATTCTCGACCTGGTTTCTGAGGTGGCAGGTACGGTCTGGAAGGTGTCCGCGCAGGTGGGGCAGATGCTGGCAGAGGACGATCCGGTGCTGATCGTGGAAAGTATGAAAATGGAAATACCCGTGCCTGCGCCGGAAGACTGCCAGGTACTGGAGATATTGTTGTCAGAGGGTGACATGGTTTCCCTGGGAACGGTGCTGGCCCGGCTGCAGGTGGACTAGGTGCGGCTGGCATGAATGATTTTCGATCCAGGCTGGATACACAGTCACAGGACTACGCCGACAACCGGGCGGACATGCTGGCGCTGGTGGATACCCTGTCCGATTTGCGCAGCAAGGCCGAGGCGCTGTCCGAAAAGCGGCGGCCGCGCTTTGAAGAACGCGGTCAGCTGACGCCCCGGGAACGGCTGCAGCGCCTGCTTGATCCAGGTATGCCACTGCTGGAATTGTACGGTCTGGCCAACTACCTGGTGAGCAATCCGGATCGCGAACAGTCCATAGCGGGCGCCAGCCTGCTGGCGGGTATCGGTTTTATCAGTGGTGTGCGCTGCCTGGTGATGGCGGATGACAGCGGTATCAGTGCCGGCGCTGCGACCCCGACCACCGGGGAGAAGATTGAGGCCTGTCTGGACGTGGCGCTGCGTCACAAACTACCCTTCGTGCACCTGGTGGAAAGCGCCGGGGCTGACCTGTTCGCCTACAAGGTGGAATCCTGGGCCCGGGCCGGCGGTATGTTCTATCGGCATGCCCGGCTGAGTGCGGCGGGCATCCCCACCATTACCCTGTTACACGGCCCGGCCACCGCCGGTGGCGCCTACATGCCGGGTATGAGCGATTACGTGATCGGCGTGCGCGGGCGGGGCAGGGCGTCTCTCGGTGGCGCGGCCCTGGTGCGCGCCGCCACCGGTGAAATCTCCGACGAGGAGGAATTGGCGGGCACCGATATGCACGCGACCGTCACGGGCCTGGTGGAATACAGTGCCGAGGATGACGCGCACGCCCTGCAGATCGCGCGCCGCCTGCTGCAGCAACTGAACTGGAACAATCGCTGTACGCCGCCGCAGGCGGAGGCCTACGAAGAACCTCGCTTTGACCCCGAGGACATCGCCGGTCTGGTACCGGTGGATTATCGCAAGCCCTACGATGTGCGCGAGGTGATCGCGCGGGTGGTGGATGCTTCCGACTTCAGCGAATTCAAATCCCGCTACGGCGCTGCCACTATCTGTGTACAGGCGGCGATTTATGGCAACGCCTGCGGCATCATCGGCAACAACGGTCCCATCGACCCGGACGGCGCGACCAAGGCAGCACAGTTCATGCAGTTGTGCGACCAGGCCGATATGCCGGTGATCTACCTCAGCAACACCACTGGCTACATGGTAGGGAAGGATTACGAGCAGGCGGGCATGATCAAGCACGGCTCCAAGATGATCCAGGCGGTATCGAATATCCGCGTGCCGCGCATCACCCTGTACGTGGGCGCCAGTTTCGGCGCCGGCAACTACGGCATGTGCGGGGTGGGTTACGATCCGGATTTCCTGTTCACCTGGCCCAATGCCACTACCGGCGTGATGGGTGGCGAGCAGGCGGCCCTGACTATGGAGATGGTGGCTCGCAGTGGCGCCGAGCGCCGCGGCCAGACGGTGGACGAGGAGGCCCTGCGCCGCCAACGGGAACAACTCGTACAGTATTTTGATGCGCAGTCCGACGCCTTCTACACCTCGGGACGTCTGCTGGACCAGGGCATGATCGATCCCAGGGATACTCGCAAGGTGCTGGGCTTTACCCTGCAAACCTGCTGGGAGGCGCGTCACCGGGAATTGCGCAGCAACAGTTTTGGTATCGCCCGGATGTAAGGGGTGTACACCGTGGATAAAAGTAAGGGAGCAAATGGAAGTGGGTCAGCGATTTGATAACAGGGTGGTGATTGTCACCGGGGCGGCCGGTGACATCGGTCGTGTAACTGCCGCGCGCTTTACCGCCGAAGGGGCCAGGGTGGTCGCGGTGGATTACGACGCTGCTGCACTGACAAGTACTGTTGATGACATTAGTGCGCAGGGTGGTTCGGTAATAGGGATCAGGGCCGATGTCTCGGTGGAGGAGGAGGTAAAGGCCTACGTGGACGCGGCGCGGGAGGCCTTCGGTACTGTCGACTACCTGTTCAACAACGCGGGGATCGAAAGCCAGTGCACGGATATCAGCGAGTGCGACCTGGCAGACTTTGATCGGGTGTTCGCGGTGAACGTACGCGGGGTGCTGCTGGGTATGAAGTACGTGGTGCCGGTACTGCGCGCAGGCACTGGTGGCGCGATCATTAACACGGCCTCGGTCGTCGGTCTGTCCGGCGCGGCGGGACTGACAAGTTACTGTGCCAGTAAACACGCAGTAATCGGGTTGACCCGCTCGGTGGCGAAAGAGCAGGGCCCCAATAACATTCGCGTCAATGCGGTCTGCCCTTCGGCGACCACCGGCCGCATGATGACCTCCATCGAGGGACGCATGCTGCCAGAGGACGCGGCGGGGGCTCACGAGCTTGTCGAGGGGGCTATTCCTATGGGACGTTATGCGCAGCCTGAAGAGGTGGCCAGTATGGTTACTTACCTGTGTAGCGACGAGGCGGCTTTTCTCACCGGTGGCGCCTATACCGTTGATGGTGGGGTGACCGCCTGAGGCGGGTGGCAATGGACATGGTTTACGACCCCCGCATCCCCGACCCCGAACACTGCGTGCTGCCTCACCAGCTGGAGCGCTGGGCCCGGGAGCGCCCGCAGCAGACAGCTATCATCCTGCACAGCGGTGAACGCTGGACCTGGGAAGAAACATTGCACATCACACGCCGCGCCGCAGCTGGGCTGCGGGCGCTGGGCGTGAACAAGGGTGATCACGTGTTGTCCTGGCAGCCCAATTCCCGCGAAGCCCTGCTGACCTGGTTTGGCCTCAACTACCTGGGGGCGGTTTACGTACCGATCAACATCGCTTACCGGGGTGCGCTATTGCAGCACGTGGTGGAGCTCTCGGCCGCGCAGCTGTTGATCTGTCACGCGGAACTGGCGCCAAGGCTGGAGCAAGTTGAGCTGGGGCAGGTGAGTGATGTGCTGTTTACCGGCGGTGACTGCAAGCTCGACGATGTGCGTTGCCATGGCGCTGATGCGTTGCTGCCGGAACAGGGCCTGGCCTGCATGCCAGATGAAGTGGCGCCCTGGGATGCCCAGTACATTATCTTTACCTCCGGTACCACCGGACCCTCCAAGGCGGTACTGTCCTCCTATCTCCAGGGCTATGCCATGGGCCCGGAGGCCCACCCCTACGTGGACGGGAGCGATCGCTCCTTCGTCAACATGCCCCTGTTCCACGCCGGCGGGACCATCTACGTCATCATGACCCTGGCTAACGGTGGCTCCTGTTTTATCGATACTCATTTCAAGACGGACGCGTTCTGGGACACGGTGCGGCAATACGAGATCACCTCGGCCTGCCTGGTGGCGGCGATGATTCCTTTCCTGCTGAAACGACCGGCGGCGAGTGACGATAAAAAGCACTCACTCAAGAAAGCCCTGTGCGTGCCCTGGAACGAGGACGGCCGCGCCATGGGGGAGCGGCACGGTATCGAGGTGCGCACCTGTTTCAACATGACAGAAATTTCCGGGCCGCTGGTATCCGAGCCGTGTCCCCCAAAGAGCGGTACCTGTGGCCGGGTGCGCCCCGGAGTGGAGGTGCGCGTGGTGGATGAGAACGACTGCGAGGTTGCCCCTGGTGTTACCGGTGAGCTGATAGTACGTACCGATCGCCCGTGGTCAATGAATCATGGTTATTACGGCAACGCGGAGGCCACCGCCAAAGCGTGGCGCAATGGCTGGTTTCACAGCGGTGACGGTTTCCGCTATGACGAGGACGGCTACTTCTACTTCGTCGATCGTATCAAGGATGCGATTCGTCGGCGCGGAGAAAATATTTCCTCTTTTGAAGTGGAGAACGAGATCACAGCTTTTGCGCCGGTACGGGAAGCGGCCGCTATCGGTGTTCCCAGTGAACTGGGAGAAGACGAAGTGATGATCGTGGTGTCAGCGGCAGAGGGGCAGGCTATTGATCCCCTGGAGCTGTTCAATTTCCTGCAGCCGCGCATGGCGCATTTTATGTTACCCCGCTATATCCGCGTGGTGGAGGAACTGCCCAAGACGCCCACCCAGAAGATTATGAAACACCTGCTTAAGGCGGACGGGGTCACGGCTGATACCTGGGACCGTGAGACAGCGGGTATCACCATTAAGCGCGATAAAATTGGCGGCTGAGGGAGGCTGTGCTATGTCCGAGGAATTGACACCCAGGGAATTGTTGGCGGTAGTGGAGGCCGCCAGGGCAGGGTTGTCCGATGTGCAGCGACCTGCAGCGGTAGCCAAACGCCGCGCCCAGCATGCACTCACCGCCAGGGAGCGCCTCGACT
>CBDTVJ010000268.1:0-5979 GCA_965363655.1 uncultured Halieaceae bacterium
TCAATATCGAGCCCAGTTTCGGCAGCACCTCCACGGTTATGCGTGAACACATCGGCGGGCTGCGCGGCGATAAGCTGCAGGCCGCTGATGAACTGCCCTGTGAAGCCGTGCAACAGCGCAGGTGCTATAGCCTGCCCCCCGAGGCCCAGCCGCGCTATCACAAGACACTGACCGTGCGCGTGGTGCCCGGCTACCAGCAGCGCCACTTCAGCCGCGACCAGCAACGCCGTTTCTTCAGCATGCCCTACACAGTGTCCGATCGTTGTGACCGCATGGGTTATCGGCTTGAGGGAGAACCGGTACTGTGCAATATGGCGGAGTTCTTGTCCGAGGGTATTTGTTTTGGTGCCATACAAATCCCTCCGGACGGACAGCCCATCGTGCTACTCAACGACCGGCAAACCATCGGCGGCTACCCCAAAATAGGCTCCGCCCTGTCACTGGATGCGGCCCGCATGACGCAATTGGTGCCCGGCAGTACCGTTCACTTCGCCCCCATAAGCGTGCACACTGCACACCGGGCCCTGGACCTGTGGCGCCGCTTCAACCTGGGCCGGCCACTCCGCGAGTGTTAAGTATGGACGAACTGCAGCTCAGTATTGAGATCGAGCAATTGCTGGTGGCGCGCAACCCGCGGCACATGCAAGTCGCCCGCAACGCCCTTGAACCAGGCTATTTCCTGCGCGCTGCCCGGCATTTGCGCAAGCTGCGCGGCACGGTGATCATCGGCACCGGCTTCCCTGTTACCGGCACCTTTGAAACCGATGGACCGGTAGGCGCCATCGCCCTGTACAACGCTCTCGAAACGCTGGGCGCCCAGCCCTTTATCTGCTGTGGAACGCCACTGTCACGGTCCCTGGCGCAGGACTACCGCTTACTGGAACTGACCGCCACCGACCTGTCCGGCGCACAGCAGGAGGCGGATGAAAAATTACAGGCACTACAACCGCAGGCGGTCATCTCCATCGAGCGCCCGGGATTGGCCGCCGATGGCCGCTACTACAATATGCGCGGAGTTGATATCAGCGAGCGCTGTTTCTTCTTCGACCCCTTTATCAGTCGCGCGTCCTGCCCCACCATCGGCATCGGCGACGGTGGCAATGAAATTGGCATGGGCAACATAGGCACCGCGCTCACCGGTCTGGATATCAAGCCTTCGGTTACCTGCTGCGATGAATTACTGGTGGCCGATGTCTCCAACTGGGGCGCCTATGGGCTGATCGCCATCCTGGCCAACTGGTCGCGTATTGACCTGCTGGCCGGGATTTCACCCTTGGAAGTCCTCAACTACCTTTCCAGACGGGGCAGTGTCGATGGCGTGACGGGGCAAAACACCCTGACGGAGGACGGCATGGAAGTACGCGAGGGCATGCATATCATCCGCGAGCTGCGGGAACTGACAAATTTTACTGACAACGACTCTACCGACAGCTGAATGTTGTGCGGCTTTTATGTGACAATGGGCAGCTGATATGAGCACAGTATATTTAAATGGCGACTACCTGCCGATGGAAGAAGCGCGCATCTCACCCATGGATCGCGGCTTTTTGTTCGGTGATGGTATTTACGAGGTGGTGCCCTCCTACGATGGTCAACTGGTCGGCTTTGGCCCACACATGCAGCGCATGCAAACGGGCCTGGACGCCGTTGAAATAAAATTGCATATCGAGCAGGACGCCTGGCGTGAAATCGCCGGACAACTTATCACCCGTAATGGTGGCGGCAATCTCGGCTTGTACTTCCATGTCAGTCGCGGCGCCGATACGCAGCGCCATCACGCCTACCCCGAGGGCATAACGCCGACAATTTACGCCTTCGCCTATGACATACCGCAACAACCGGTCGCCGATAAAAGCATCGCCACCACCTACACCGTATCCACTGCAGAAGACCTGCGTTGGAAGCGCTGCAACATCAAGTCCACTGCCCTGCTGGGCAATGTCATGCACTATCAGCAGAGCTACGCCCAGGGGCGCAGCGAAACCGTACTGTATAACCCGCAAGGTGAACTTACCGAGGCTGCCGCCTGCAATGTGTTTGTGGTAAAGCACGGTATCGTGGCGACACCACTGCTGGACCACCAGAAGCTGCCTGGCATCACCCGCCAGATGTTACTGGAAATCCTGCACCGCGACGGCAGCATCGAGGTGCAGGAGCGGGTCGTCACCCTGGATGAGCTGAACAATGCAGACGAGGTCTGGTTAAGCAGTTCCAGCAAGGACATTGCACCCGTTATCGAAATTGACGGCAAGCCTGTGGGTGATGGCAAGATCGGCGACGTGTGGCTGGCCGCGCAAACCCTCTACCACGCACACAAATTCGACTTCTGATGAGCAGACCCAACCAGGCCAGGCTGGACCTCGACGCGCTGCGGCACAATGTGGCAGTAGCGCACGCGTTGGCACCACAATCCAGAATGATGGCCGTAGTCAAAGCCAACGCCTACGGACACGGCGCTGTAACCATCGCCACTGCGCTGGAGTCACAGGTCGATGCCCTGGCGGTGGCCTGCCTGGAAGAGGCCGTGGAGCTTCGCAGCGCCGGCGTGAACGCGCCTGTGCTGTTATTGGAAGGCGTGTTTGAGCCCAGGGAACTGGTGACAGTCGCAGAGCTGGGCCTATGGTTGACGATCCAGAATGAACAACAGCTGGGCTGGCTCGAAAGCACAGCACTCACGGTACCCGTGCACTGCTGGCTCAAGGTCAATACCGGGATGAACCGTCTCGGCGTCGAGCTTGCTCAGGCCCCGACATTTTTCCAACGCCTGCAAGCGCAGGATAAGGTCGCTGGGGAAGTCGTGGTGTACACGCATTTTGCGTGTGCCGACAAGCTCCAGAGCGAGAAGACCCCGCAGCAGCTGGCGGCCTTCGAATCCCTGGCCATCGATGCGCCACGCAGCGCGGCCAATTCCGCCGGCCTACTGGCCTGGCCCGCCTCCCACTATGACTGGGTACGCCCGGGGTACATGCTTTACGGAAATTCCCCATTGTTAGGCGAGCACGCCAATACGGCGAGCCTGCAACCGGTGATGACACTGGCCTCGGCCATCATCTCCCTGCGCGAAGTCGATACGGGTGAGGCGGTAGGCTATGGCGGCACCTGGACCGCACAGCGCCCTTCGCGGATCGCCACGGTCACCATCGGTTATGGGGATGGCTATCCGCGGCAGGCGCCAAACGGCACCCCCGTACTCGTTAATGGGCAGCGTGCCGCGCTGGCGGGCTGTGTGTCCATGGACATGATTACTGTGGATGTTACCGACCTTGAGGACGTCCAGCTCGGCGACGAGGTCATACTGTGGGGCAAGGACCTGCCCCTGTCAGAAGTAGCGCAGTGTGCCGCAACCATAGGCTATGAGCTCACCACCCGCATGCCCGCACGCACACCGCGTGTGGTGATTTCCGGCTAGCAGCAGCCTGTTAAAAATAGTGGCCTACTTTCTGTGAGCAGTCGCTACAGCAATTCCCCGGCAACTGCCGCATCCTGTGAACTGCTACATGAACTCATCGCAGTGCAAGCCGCGGCAATACCAACCGCTACCGCGCTGTGGTGGCAGGAAGCCGCTACGGACTACGCCAGCCTCTATCGCAACATCATGGCGATAGCCAAGCGCTTATGCAGCGAGGGAGAGCCCGGCGATCGCATAGCGGTGCTGTCATGGAATTCCCCGGAATTTGTGGAGCTACTTTACGGCGTGCCGGCCGCAGGCAGGATATTGGTACCCCTGAACGCGCGGTTGGCGCCGGCGGAACTGATCTACCAACTAGACAAGTCGGGCGCGAGCACCTTGTTTGCCGACCCCGCCCTGCTGGAGCCGCTGCAACAACATCCGGACTTTCCGCGGAAAATACGCTTGATACCGCTGACGCAAGACTATCTTCACTGGCGCGATACCGGCCCTACCGCCACAACGCCGGCGATACAGTCGCAGGACCCGGCCTGGATACTGTTCACCTCAGGTTCCACCGGGCGTCCCAAGGGCGCCGTTCTCACCCATCGTTCCTTCATGGCGGGACTGGACTCGGCGGCACTGGGGCGACCAGTAGAATCGAGTGACAAATACTATTACCCCTTCCCGCTGTTCCATGTGGCCGCGCACAACGTGCTGTTACAGCACCGGCACGGCGCAGCCGTGGTACTGGCCCGCTCCTTTGATGCCGCCGACACGCTCAGGGCCTGCCGCGAACTACAGGTCACTACCCTGTCCCTGGCGCCCACCATGATTGCCATGCTGCTGGAGCATCCCGAATTCACCCCCGCGGACTTAAGTTCGGTTCGCACCATTGGCTACGGTGCGTCTGCCATGCCGCAAACCCTGTTACAGCGATTACTGACGGAAACCCAGGTAGGGCTGTGCCAGAGTTATGGCATGACCGAATTATCCGGCAGCGTGGCCTTCCTTACGGTGCAGGATCACCAGCGGGCCGCCCGCGACCAACCCGGGCTGCTGCGATCGGTCGGTCGGCCACTGCCCACTGCGCAAATCAAACTAGTGGACGACAATGGCGATGAGTGCGACGCGGGACTGGCGGGCGAAATACTGGTAAAGGCCAGCCAATGCATGCACGGCTACTGGCGGGACGAGAAAGCAAGCGCCACAGCACTCGCTGGCGGCTGGTTACATACGGGAGACATCGGCCGCTTCGATGCTGAAGGCTATTTGTATATGGTGGATCGCAAGAAAGATATGATTATCAGCGGCGGGGAAAACATCGCCTCCCGCGAAGTAGAGGAAGTCCTGCGCCAGCACCCGGCAGTGCGTGACTGCGCCGTGATCGCCCTCCCCCACCCCAGGTGGGGTGAAAGCCCCTGTGCCGTGGTACAACTAGCGGAGGAAGTGGATAACCGCGAGCTCGAAGCTCACTGTCGCACATTGCTCGCCGCTTACAAAACCCCCAGGCAATGGTTTCGCATCAATCACCTGCCGCTCAACGCATCTGGCAAGATCGACAAACCCCTATTGCGCAAGCGCTATACACAGGTCAGCTAAAGGTTATCCTGGGAATCGAGAAAGCCGGAAAACTCTTTCTCGTAAATCTTGAACAACACCAGCGCCACCGAAAATACCAGCGGGCCGTAAATCAAGCCCATCAAGCCGAACACCTGCAGGCCACCAATCAGCGAGAAAAACACCACCACTGTGCTCATACTGGCGCCCTGCATGAACAGTGGCCGCAGGAAGTTGTCGATAGAACCCACCACCACCACACCCCACAGGAGCATGAAACCCGCCCACTCGAACTCACCTGTGACTGCCAGGTAAAGGGCTGCGGGCGCCCAGATCAGCGCCGTCCCCACGAATGGGATAAGGGATGCAAAGGCCATCACAGCGCCCCAGAAAACCCCGGGGAATCCGGCCAGCCACAGGCCAAAACCGCCGACAATACCCTGGGTTATCGCAGTCAGTAATGAGCCCAGTAAAGCGGATTTGCTGACATCCTTTACCTCCTTGAACAGGATGTCTTCCTGGGACCGCGACAACGGTAGCGCGTGCCGTATAAACGCAATCAATTTGTCATGATCACGCAGCACGAAGAACAAGACGAACAATAACAGCAGGAAATTCACCATGAAACGCGTGAGGCTGCCCAGTATGGAGGTAGACACTCCGGCAAAGCGTTTCCCCATTTCACCGGCCAACGACAGGGCCTTGGTACGAATCGCATCTACTTCCAGACTGCCTGGAGGCAGCACCTCCAACAGGCGCGAATGCACTTTCACCACCCATGGATGAGAGACAAGCTGGTGAATATTGTCCAGCGTGGCCCACTCGCGCACCACAACCGAGTAACTGACTCCCTGCTTGAGAACCGCCACCAACAGTAGCAGTGTTGGAATGAGAAAAACGAGGGACAACACCAGGCAACTGATCAGAGCTGCCACCGAATGTCGTCCGCGCAAAGCCCCGACCAGCCGCATATGAGCCGGGAAAGACAGCATACCAATCAGTATCGCCAGGACAATTGGCTCCATGAATGG
>CBDTVJ010000269.1:0-5973 GCA_965363655.1 uncultured Halieaceae bacterium
TCTCGGGCATAGGTCTTCAACTATCACTCAGCTTGCAAGCAAAGAATAGCCCATTGCAGCGGCTGTCTACCTCTCTTGTCGGCGGGGCCTTCGTCCGCAGTGGGGTCCTAGGGTTTTTCCGTCCAAAAACGACACAATCTCCCGTAGCCCGTGCCGACCGTGGCTTTCCAGAGGGTATTACTTTCTCCTGACACCTGCAAATCAACGTTTTTAGCTATGATCCAGCCTTTTTAAGGCGATCACAATGGTATATCAAGAACGGGTTCTTATTCTCAATGAAGCAGAACAGGAGAGTTTCTATGGCAATCCCTGCCTGTCCTTGGCGTGGCCGAGTGTTGTCAGCCACGATGGCGCTCGTTGCCTGGATCTGCTGTGAATGATCAGTTGCTGCTTCAGCAGTAGTTTTTCAGCGATGACTGCTCAACAACCGCCGGGTCTGAGTAGTTTCGCCAAGACGGTGAGCAGGTCGAAAAGCAGGAAAATGATGTCTCTCATGCTTCCCGAGGGTAGTACCCATCGGGTTAGGCGGCAATGGCGGCAAGCGACCGGATATCGGCGTTGGGGTTGCGGATGCACTCTGTTATGTGTGGGGTGCCAAGTATAGGACAAACAAATGGGGCGTAGTAGGTAGATCTCCTCAGTAGTGATTGCCGGCTTCCTTGTCAGGGTTACGGTAAGATAGAGTTCTTTCCAGTTTTTGATCGTTTTTTTGATTGGAATCGAGGAGAGATGGAGTCTCCACGGGATTGGTTTGTTTATAATGCGATCAAGCGGACTTTCGGCTTGGTTCGCTGGGCCATTTAAATAAAGAAAAAGGAATTTTTTCAAGAAATTTCTGAACATGGTATTTTTCATGGTATTGGTGCTGTTATCAAATCATAACTATATGAAAATAAATAAAAGAAATAACTTATTAACAACCGAGTGGGAATGACGTTTGTCCGCTAGAAGCCATGAAGACTGGATGCGGCGTGCCCTGGTTCTGGCTGACCGTGCCGCCAACGAAGGCGAAGTGCCGGTCGGTGCGGTGCTGGTGCGCGATGATGAGCTCCTTGGTGAGGGCTGGAACCAGGTAATTTCGGCGCAGGATCCCACTGCTCACGCGGAAGTTGTTGCTCTGCGCGATGCCGCCAGGGCCGTAGGTAATTACCGCCTGCCAGGTAGCATCCTTTACGTCACTCTCGAACCCTGCACGATGTGCGCCGGAGCGCTGCTTCATGCGCGTGTTTCACAGCTGGTGTTTGGGGCGAAGGAGCCCAAGGCGGGGGTGGTTTGCAGCACCTGTGCGTTGCTGGAAGAGCCCTGGTATAACCACAAGGTGAGTTGGCTCGGTGGTGTGTTGGCTGAGGACAGTAGCTCGCGGTTACAGGCGTTTTTTCAGGCTCGTCGGTAGGGTTCTTTCTTGTTTTTCCGAGTGGCGGCCTTGCAGGCCGCTGCGTTGCTTCGGGTGGGGGTTGCCATTGCTCCATTACGGGTGCTTGCGGTGCGCGGGCCATTGGGATTCTGGCGTACGGGCGGCTTTTGAGAGGGAATGACACCTGGGAGGTGGCAACAGTGTTGGTCTGAAGGGCATGGGATTTGGGGCGCGGGGTTGGGAGGCATGTGGCTCTAAGAGAGTGGGGTGTTCGCACCGACGCCCTCCAAGTCCGCAATGGCAACCCCCACCCAAATCAACGCGGGAGTAAGTCGTACCTCTTGCTAGAAAAACCGTATTGGAGATTGGACGGTGTCGATGCTGGCGACAGCGAGGATTGGCGGGGGAGGAGCCTTTTGCGGACTTGGAGGGCGTCGGTGCGAAATGTCTCTATCTTAATGGCACCGAAAGAAAACCCCGGTACCCGAACCATCCTGATTCAAAGTCGCGAACTTACCGTGCTTTCCTGTCCGTCAATACCGGAAGGACGACCCCCGTCTATCAAGAAGTAACCCATAACACGCACCGCAAGCGCCCGTAATGGAGCAAAAGACTCCTCCCCCACCAATCCTCGCAGCGGTCCAAAGGACCGCCACCCCAACAACCAACAAAACCACCCAGCTAAAGCGCAAACAACCCAACCCCGCGCATCACCCCAGGCAGGTGATCCTCCGCCCGCACCCGAGGCTGCTCCTTGTTATCCGGAATATCCTGCCAGGCCAGAATACTGTTGTAATGACGAATATTCTGCACATAGGTAACCGCCTCCCGGCCGCGAGCGTAGCCATGGCGAGTAGTCTTGTAGAACTTGCTCTTTTGGAGAAGGGGCAGACGCTCCATCACATCACGCCACAAGTGCGGGTCGCCGCCCGCGCGTTCCGTCAGTACCCGCGCGTCCTCCAGGTGGCCCATGCCAATGTTGTAGGCCGCCAGGGCCATCCAGGTGCGATCCGGTTCGTAAATATCCTTGGGCAGGCGCCGCCTCATATTTTTCAGGTAACGGGCTCCACCGCGCAGGCTCTGGGCCGCATCCAGGCGATTGTCCACGCCCATCTCCCTGGCGGTCGGTAGCGTCAGCATCATCATGCCCCTGACGCCGGTAGGCGAGGCAGCTTTTGGATTCCAGTGCGACTCCTGGTAAGCGACGGCGGCCAGTAAATGCCAGTCTAGCTGGTACTCGTAGGCGACCTGTTGAATGAGTGCGCGGTAGGGTGGTAAGGCGCTGTGCATCTTGATGTTAAAGGTGTGGGAGCCCATACGGGTTGTGCCCTCGGTGTGCCCGAAATGAATGTCCCGCAAACGCGCCAGGGTGCCATCCCGTTGTAGTTTCTCGATGAGGGTATTGATACGGGCCAGCAGGCGAGTGTTGTCAGATTCCGGCGGTAGGTACCAGACCATGTCCTGTTCAGAAGCCAGGTCAAAGGCGACCTTGAGCCTCGGATACAGGCTCTGCTGCACAGTGAATTCGTTGGAGTCGATAATGGCCAGCTGGGCCTTGCCGATCTTGAGCAGTTCCAGCAACTCCATGGTGTCGGCCTCTTCGATCTCCTGCCACTGCAGTTGCGGGAGTTGCTGTTCTTTTATGCTACGCAGTTCATCGGCATGGCTGGATCCTGCCAATACCACGATGCTCATGTCCTCCAGATCCTCAATTTTACGTGGCCGGTAGGTACCGGCGACATAGACAACCTGCGGGATCAGCCTGTAGTAGGCGCTGGAGTGGGGGAAGATTGCCGCGCGTTGTGGGGTCAGTGTCAGTCCTGCCGCCGCGAGATCAGCGTCCTCCTGGCGCAACTGGTCAAAGATGTCGTAGAGATTGAAGGCGGGCTCGACGGTAAGCTTTACGCCCAGGTCCTGGGCCAGCAGCCCGGTGAGGGCGAACTCAAAGCCGGTGGGGCCACTTTTTTCCAGATAGTAGGTGGTAGGGCTGTTGCGGCTCACGACCACCAGTTCACCCTGCGCCTGTATCTTTGCCAGGGAGTCCTGTTGCTCGCAGCCGGAAAGCAGGGCCAGGAGGAACGCGGTGAGTGCCACTATGCGAAAGCTCATGGCTAGTATTCTAGCTCTGAAGGGAGAAGGCTCACAGGCATAATTACCATGGCAATTGGCTGTATTTTCGGTTAACGGTGGAAGTTCAAATACAGTACAATACCGCCTCCTTAAAAATCCTCCTCCTGGAGTTCTTCACAGCATGCTGACCCTGCGCGGTGCCATTGCTTTGTCCGCTTTTCGCCTGGACAAAATGGCACAAAAACTCTCCGATATCGACCCCGAAATCCAGCTACTGCACACCGAATATGTACACTTCGCCGAGTTGAACGAGGCGCTGGCGCCGCAGCGCCAGGATATTCTCGCCAGCTTGCTGGCCTATGGTCCGCGCATGCCCGACGATAACGCCGGGGCGCTGGACGATGCCACCTTACTGTTGGTGGTGCCGCGCCCCGGTACCATTTCGCCCTGGTCGAGCAAGGCCACGGACATTGCCCATAACTGTGGCCTGCATGAAGTTGCACGCCTGGAACGGGGTGTGGCTTGGTACCTACGCCTGCCCGCTGGCCTGGCGTCTGCTGCGCGCTGGGCGCTGGAGGCCCTGGTGCATGACCGGATGACGGAGTCTGTGCTCGCGGAACTGGATGCAGCCGAGCAATTGTTCGAGCACGCAACACCCCGGCCCATGTCAACGATAGATGTGCTCGGCGGGGGTCGCCAGGCCCTGGCGGATGCGGATCGCGCCCTGGGGCTCGCCCTGGCGGATGATGAGATCGACTACCTGGTGGAGAGTTTTATCGCTCTTGGACGCAACCCGAACGATGTCGAGTTGATGATGTTCGCCCAGGCCAACTCCGAGCACTGCCGACATAAGATTTTCAATGCGGACTGGACCATCGACGGTGAGCAGCAGGCGCACTCGCTGTTCAAGATGATTCGCAATACCCATGAGCAGGGCGGAGAGAATGTGCTGTCCGCATACTCCGATAACGCCGCAGTTGTCGCCGGTCACAAGGCCGGTCGCTTTTATCCCGATCCCGAGACCTGCGAGTACGATTTCTCCCAGGAGCCTATTCATTTGCTGATGAAGGTGGAAACCCATAACCACCCCACGGCAATCGCCCCGAATCCCGGCGCGGGTACCGGTGCCGGCGGTGAGATTCGCGATGAGGGCGCGGTAGGCCGCGGCTCCAAACCCAAGGTTGGCCTGGCAGGTTTTTCAGTCTCCAATCTGAAAATACCCGGCTATGCGCAGCCCTGGGAGCGGGATTACGGCAAGCCCGATCGCATCGTCTCCGCCCTGGATATTATGGTGGAGGGACCCATCGGGGCAGCGGCGTTCAATAATGAATTTGGCCGGCCTAATTTGTGTGGCTATTTCCGCAGCTTCGAACAGGAAGCGCCGGGAGTCAGTGGCCGGGAAATGCGCGGCTACCATAAGCCGATAATGATCGCCGGTGGCTATGGCAATGTGCGCCAGGAACACGTGGAAAAGGGTGATTATCGCCCCGGGGCCAAGCTGATTGTGCTTGGCGGCCCGGCCATGCTGATCGGTCTCGGTGGCGGGGCGGCGTCCTCCATGGCCAGTGGGCAGAGCCACGAGGACCTGGATTTTGCTTCTGTACAGCGCCAGAATCCCGAGATGGAACGTCGCTGCCAGGAGGTGATAGATCGCTGCTGGCAGTTGGGGGAGGAAAACCCTATCGCCTTTATCCATGACGTGGGCGCGGGCGGCTTGTCCAACGCGTTTCCGGAGCTGGTCAAGGATGGCGGCCGTGGCGGCCGCTTCGAACTGCGCAATGTGCCTAATGATGAACCCGGTATGGCGCCTCACGAAATCTGGTGTAACGAATCCCAGGAGCGCTACGTGATGGCGGTGGAGCCGGAACACCTGGCCCGTTTCGAGGCTATCTGTGAACGTGAACGCTGTCCCTGCGCTGTGGTGGGAGAGGCCACCGCAGAAATGCATTTGTCCCTGACGGACTCAAATTTCGACAATGTGCCGGTGGATCTGCCCATGTCAGTCCTTTTTGGCAAAGCGCCAAAGATGAGCCGGGAGGTCCGGCGGCAAGTCATCGACCACGACAGTCTAAGCCTGGATGTTTCCCTACCGGAGGCTGTTGAGCTGGTCTTGCAAATGCCCAGCGTCGCAAGCAAGAGCTTCCTGATTACTATTGGCGATCGAACTGTCACCGGCATGGTAGCGCGGGACCAGATGGTGGGCCCCTGGCAGGTGCCGGTGGCGGATTGTGCCGTTACTACGGTTTCCTATGACTCATTTGCAGGTGAAGCGATGGCCATGGGCGAGCGCACACCCTTGGCCCTGCTGGACGGGCCTGCCTCGGGTCGCATGGCGGTAGCCGAGGCTATTACCAATATATGCGGCGCGGCAATCGCTGATATTCGCGACATCAAGTTGTCAGCCAACTGGATGTGCGCTGCGGGTTATGGCTCGGAGGATGAGGCCCTTTACGATACTGTGCGCGCTGTGGGGATGGAGTTTTGCCCCCAGCTCGGTATTACTATCCCGGTGGGTAAGGACTCCATGTCCATGCGGACATCCTGGCAAG
>CBDTVJ010000270.1:0-5961 GCA_965363655.1 uncultured Halieaceae bacterium
CCATTGGAAGGTCAGGACTGTGCCGCCGGTCTCTTTCGGAATAGTGAAGGTGGCGACCGCATTGGAAGAGTCCATGTTTTCCGGATACAGGTGATCACGCCCGTCCGTGGTGAGTCCGCTCGCATGCCTGCTCGATATGGCAAAGCCAAGACCATGGGGAATGGATGTGGCGACACGCTGGTCGACCTCGTCGACATTTTGTACTCCCATAACAACGGTAGCGCTGGCCGCGTTGTCTACAGGCAGTGTGTTAAAACCGTAGTAGGTACCGTCCCCGAGTGCCGCTGTTGCCCCGAGAGTGAGGCCAAATTGCAGCGCGGATTCTATGGCGTCCAGGGCCTCGGGTATGGTATCGAGCTTGAAGCCCGGTTGTAGTCCCAGGTCATTCTCGCTGGCAAAGATGATGGGCCAGTGACCTGCCCAATCCCTGCGGGTCACGATCAACACTGCGGGAGAGAATCCATCGCGGCTATCCTTGAGTCTTGCCACCGCGGTCTCAAATTGCGCCTCTTTAAGTTGCAGGTGATCCTCCAGCAATAACTCCAGCGCACGAATCTCGCCATAGCCATTGCGCAGCGCGCGAACAAATATTCCGGTCAGTTGCTCAGCGCTGTGGTAGGCCTGGTCTTCCCAGGCTTTGCGGGCCTGGTTTTCTGCCGACATACCCATTATGTAACTGCCGAACATGCCGGCGACGATGAACAGTATGACCGTGACACTCTGCGCCAGCGAGGCGCGCCGAATACTGAGCAATAAGGGGCATAGCAGGGCAATGGCGGCCCAGTTGCCAAACCACCAGTTGCCGAAATAAAGTAGGAAACTGCCATCCGGCCACGCCCCCATCAGGTATTGGGTGCTTAGACCGATGCACGGATTCACCACCCCCGCTACGGGTGCCAGCAGTACCAGCCGTAAAAACTGCCTGGCGCTTTCGATTTCTGCTTCAGGACTGATAAAGGTCTGTATCAGGTACCGTCCGACCATTGCCTGTAGGGTCGCTCCCAGGGCGGTAGCGGGAATGATCAGCAGGGCCGCTAATATCCCTACCTGGGCGTCTCTCGCTACCACCCAGGCGAGGAAGCCGGTACTGATAGCGATAGCCGGAATAATCCGGTTTCCAAGCCATATAAGTGCGGTCAGGCATACGGCGGAGGGCAGCCAGACTGGCGATAACCAGAGGTCTGAAATGGTCATTATCGAGGATAGCTGGGCGGCTGCAATGACGCCGATAATGACACCGATTGAGTCAAGTACGTGTCTTAGCAAGGTGGTCAAATCCTCCGATCACATAGTTGCTGGCGGGGAGCTTGCAGCTTGTCCCTGCTATTTAGTCTTGTTGGCTTTATTCTCAATGGCAGCATCATGTGCGGCACGCGCTCTGTTAGCAGTTCCAGTCTAATGTATCTTACGCACTGTTTGATACAAGGGTTTTGGAATTACTTGCCTATGGCTTACACTAAAGCGATACGTGGATTCACTGCCGGGTGCGTGCCGGCCATTCAACCGGTTAATCGTAATGGATTTTATAAGTTCAATTTCCCTGGGTGCATTTAAAGAGGTATTTGGTGTCCTGGGTATCCTGGCCTCGGTGATCTATTTTGCCAGCGTGTTGCGTTTCAACGCGGCTGAGACCAGGGACGCCACCACCTACTCGATCATGCAACTGGCCATTAATTTCAGGGCGGAGTCCTACAAGGGTGAACTTGCCGGGATTCGCATGAAAGCCAATATGGGGGAGCAACTGACGCCGCTGGAATCAGTCAAGTTCGAGGGCTATCTGTCAGCGCTTCTTGAACTCACGGAACTGGTGTACATCGCGCACAAAAAGGGCAAGATCGATAGTGAGTACATTGCAGCCTGGGAATTACGCACCCGGGCTGCCATGTCTGTGCCGCGTATCCGGGCGTTCTGGACAAAGACTAAATCAGGCTATCGCCAGAGTTTTTCCGAGTACGTCGATGGCTTGATAGCGTCCAGCGACTAGACAAAGACCAGCAGCGATTCCGCCTGGGTTTTGGCCTCTTCTATGCTGGTCGTATTGGAGGACAGCAGCCCTTCCAGAAAGCGCACAGTCAGGCGGTTTTGTAGATGTATTTTCACCCTGGCCTTGACGATGGGAGGACTGACGGGCTTGCTGATGTAATCCACGGCCCCGGCATCCAGGCCCATTTCCTCATTGGCCGGATCGGACATGCTGGTGACGAAAATAATCGGGATATCCTTGGTGGCTTCGTTTTCCTTGAGCCGCCTGCACACCGTCAGGCCGTCTATGTCCGGCATGATCATATCCAGCAGGATGAGATCAGGAGACTGGCTAAGAGCCGCTTCAATTGCGCGTTCACCGTTGTTGGCGGCACGTATTTCATAATCGCTCGATAGTATATTCGACAGTATATGAATATTGGTGGGCTCGTCATCGACGATCAGCAGGCGGTTTTTGACGCTGGGGTCCGTGGTCATGAATAACTGTCCGAATGTGGTGTGAATTGCGCTCTATTATAGCGGCATGGGTTGGCGGACGGAATATACAGGGTAATTTGTACGAGCGGAACTAGAGCTTCGCCCGCAACAGCAATTCCAGTCGGCTGTCTGACAAAAGCACACTGCGGTCCATCCTCAAACAGTGCAGCAGTTCTTTCAATTTACTCTGGTTGTAGGGCGCATAGGCTGGCAGCAGTGAGGGTCTGTGTCGCAGGCTGATCTCATCGGTCTTGTTAATGCCGTAAAGGTGATCGTTCTGGGGTTTATCCAGACTGTGAGCGACAAAGCCGTGGCCCAGTGTGTAGGTGTGTAAATAGGGTTTGATTTGCCGTAGAAACGCGAAAATGGCATCCCTGTTGAGGAAGTTGAAAATGTCCCAGAACAGGCAGATATCAAATTTGGTGTCCAGGGGGAAGCGCAGCTGCTGCTCGAATTGCTGGTGGATTGACAGCTCATCCTCTTCGGTTTCCTCAATAGGAAGCTCACTGAATAGATCGACAAAGTGCAGGCTGCAACGGTAGTCCGAGAAAAAATCGACGGTTTCAGGCAGGGCTGCCCCAATATGAAGCACTGTCAGTGGGCGGCTTTCATCGTGTCGCTCAAACAGTGCAGGCAGCAGGTTTGTGGGCTGCATTGACGCAGCCGCAGCTGGCGCCTGCGATGAGAGGGCATTGGGCATCTGGCTACACTGAGATAACGTTAAATTTCGGTGAAGACATCAACCGCTTTTTAGATCCAGGTTAGGGGCTTTACTGCCACTTGCTGGCGAATTCGCCGGCTGGTGTGATGTCAGGGGTGCCTTGGCGGAGGCGCTGTCACCTGGATCCATATCGATACTGCCTTTAAAGACTGCTCCGTCTTCCAGTGTAACCCGCGGTGCCACGATATTGCCGCGCACGTTCCCGGATTTGGAAATGACGACGTTTTCGTTGCCGGTAATATCACCGTTCACTTCGCCTTCTATCTTGATGGTTTTGGCGCGGATATCGGCGGACACCTTGCCTGACTGGCCCACGGATACCTCGTAGTCGTTCAGGTTGATGCTGCCTTCCACCTTGCCCTGGATGAGTAGGTCTTCATCGCCGGTCACTTCACCTTTGATTGTAATGCTGGGTCCTATCATGGCTGTGCTCCTAGCTGTTGCAGGGGTAGCAGGAATAGAGGAAGACTGGTTGGAAACAGCCTCTTTGTCCGGCGTGGAGGCCGGTTTACCTTTGTTTCGATCAAACATTTAATTCGCCACCGTATTCAGATGTGGGCCAGTTATGCTACCAGTCCGTGTGGTGATTAACTAGTGCCGCGTTTGGCCATAACGGGGAAATTTACTATTTGCCTGCCTTTGAGGTGTGCCGTATCTCATAGACGGCATCTGTCTCGTTTACCGGCTGAAAATTGATAATGTACTGTCCCTTGAACGTTCCCAGACTCATTTTTGCGGTATCGAATTCAACCCGGTAGCGCAGGAAGTAGCTCTTCCCTGATTCTACCTTCAGCGTGTAACTCCGGTCCCTGGGTTCCCATTTGGCGTCCCGGGTAAGGCCGGTGACCAGGAATTCCCGCTGTCCCGGTGTTATTTCCAGCGCGAGGTACTCGTTGTACTTGAGTAATCCCACACTGGCGCCGTCAAGCATGACCTCCGGGTAGCTCATGGTCAGGGGTTTTTTGCCGGGGTTGGGTGCCGCAGGGCGGTAGACATAAACCAACGCATTAGCAGGGTTCGCGAGGGGGGTGGGCTCAAAGAAGCTGCTGCTGACACAGCCGTTCAGGCAAACCAGGGCAAGTAAAGACAGGAAAACGAGGTTTCTTTTCATTGATCTGGGTGTCCGGTTCCGGGGGAGGGCTTGGAGAGTAGCCGGGGATTGCCAGAATTGACCATCCCCCGGCCTGGTGGCCACGTTACATGGCGTTGATGATGGCCTGTTTCTTGGTTTTGTATTCGGCAGGTGTGATATAGCCACCAGCGGCCAGCTTGTTCAGTTCATTGAGCTTTTGCTCAGTCGATTTCGTCGATGATGCCTGGTGGACCTGTTGCTGCTGGGAACTCTGCTGGGCGTAGTAGGCCTGTTGTTGCTCTGCATCGGTTCTCTGGCGCATATTACCCAATACCTTGGTGGTCAGCATGCCGCCGATGAAGGCGCCGGCGCTACTACCGGCAGAGGCCGGTAAACTGGTCGCGAGCGCGGTGGTGAGCAGGAGGGCGCCGGTAGCGCCAACCATTAATCTGTTTGTATGTGACATATCAGCTTCTCCTTAATGCTCAATACAGTTGCCAAAAACAAGGAAACTAACATCGGCGCCGGTCGAACTCATGGCCATCTCTCCGTCGTCGCGGTTTATGCCAATAGTCCAGCCGCGATGATTTTCGAAACCCTGCAGACTGATGGTATTCTCGGTAATTTCGAAACTCTTGATCGGCGAGGAGAATTCCTCGCCCTTCTCGTTGTTGGCATGTACATGCCTTCGTTCGGCATTGATGAACATGAATGTGGGTAGTTCGAAGGTTTGGGCCCGACCTTGCATGCAGCTGCCCTCGGTGCAGCCGACGACTGCAGCAGCGGCGCAGACCAGATTTTTTTTGCCGCTGATTGCCTCAGCGCTAGCGCCCATAGACAGTGCGGCAGCCGCCAGGCCAATTCCCAGCGCCAGGCCGGTTGATAGTTTCCTTTTGTACATATGCAGCCTCCGTTGCAAACGGTGAAACAAGATAAATTTGTATGTTGGTGACTTATGGGCGCACTGCCACAGTCACTGCAAGAACTCTACAACGATTGCCAATGTTATGCCACCGATCCGGGTACTGTTTTCCTTGATCTACCTCAGGTGCAGGTACTTTATTTCGCGCAGCGAATAGCGCGCTTGAATTAACGTAGCTACTGTCTTGTAGCAGAGGTGGGGATGGGGCAAGCTAGGCCAATGACTCAGGCCTTCTTTCTATTGTTGTTACATGTATTGGTGATGGGAGCGGTTGTTGTGCGTATCCTGCTGCGACCGCACCGCGAACCGGCCTCCCGCATTGCCTGGGTAGCTGTAGTCGCAGCCTTGCCGGTTGTTGGCGTCATTGCCTACCTGCTACTGGGTGAGACCAATATAGGGCGCCGCAATCGCAACTCTATGGATAAAGCCATGGAGGAGCTGCCGCAGCCGACTGCCATGGACGATCCCGTGGCGCAGGTGCCTCCAAATTATGTACATTTATTCCGGGTGGGAGCCTCGATCAGCGGTTTCCAGCCGGTAGCCGGCAATCACGCCGAGCTGATGGCCGACTCCAACGCCACGATCGAGCATATGGTGGCCGATATTGACGCTGCCACGGAGCAGGTCAATCTGCTGTTTTATATCTGGCTGACGGATAATAACGGCAGCAGCATGGCTGCAGCACTAAAGCGCGCGGCTGGCCGGGGGGTGACCTGTCGCGCCATGGTGGACGGCCTGGGCTCCCGCGCCCTGTTGAAATCCCGTTTGTGGCGTGAAATGGCTGAC
>CBDTVJ010000271.1:0-5904 GCA_965363655.1 uncultured Halieaceae bacterium
CCGACTATTTCCATAAAAATCATAGAGTTATAAATCTTAGAGCGCCCGACTCTGGCGAGAGGATGGGTGACACTTATTTCGGGGGAGTCGGAGGGTGTGGCCTTGCCTTTTTTCCCGGGGGAGCAACCTGCTTTTCCACAAATCGATCAGCAAGGACGCCTCTGAAAGTCTCTCGGCCTGGAGCGCTGCGTTCTGACGCTCAGGAATGAACGAAACTCAATAGCTTCTTCACCTACGCGAGCACGATATCAGGAAGATGGGTAAACTCTTCGCGAGAGTTTAAGTTTCATCAGCTAGACAAAAGGAGACAATCTGCTCGCAACACACTGTTTATCCGTCTTATACTTGCCATGCGATTATGGGTCGGATGCCCTGTGGTGGAAAGGTCAAAGCGGATAGACGGTTCGCCCTGTTTCTATTCCGGCCACTCATATTCCTCGATTACATTCGGCGGCGCCCGTTCAGACAGTGCGAAGAGGTGACCCCATCCCGTAGCCTGCCACTGATAATTGATGAGGCGGGTGAGTCCGCCGTCTTCATCAGTAACCCACTGTGCGTGGATCAGGTTGTCGTGATCGTCAAACTGATTAGTCTTGACTTCACTACGGATGCCCTCGACATCATCGATTCGTTCGATCCGAGTGGCGTTGCCCCGCGCATCGTATTGCCAGCGCTCAATCGAATCCGCAGTGCCGTCTCCATTTTCGTCCAGCTCATACAGGGTGACCTTGCCTGCGCTGTCGTATTGCCAGGCAGCGAGTAAATACAGGTGGAGTTCACTATCCTGCAGGTTGGTATAGCGGGTCAGCTTGCCGTCAGCGTCATACTGCCAGCTTTCTTCAACCAGCAACGGTGCCTCATCGACTCTCGCGGATCGACTCCCTGCTGCGAGATGCCCGTTGGCGCGGTACTCAAATTCCCATAATTCGAGCGCTGAGGTATAGACCGGGGTGTATTCGTCCGTCAGGTCCGGATTATAAAAGGTTTCGTTTTCTTCTCTGGTCAGCTTTCCATCACTGTTATACGTCCGGGATTCGACTCTTTCCGGCGCCCCGTCGACGCCGTAGTCTCGCTCAGATCGTATTACCCTGCCGCCAGCATCATATTGCCAGGTCACCAGATCGTCCGGCGTACCATCGGCGTTATGATCATTCTCATAGCGCGTGACGAGATTGTCAGCGTCATACTGCCAAGTTTCGACGGCAGCCACGCGCTCGACAGGTTCGTTCACTTCTATATGTTCCCTGCGAGCCAGGTTGCCAGCGGTGTCATAGTGGTGGCGCCAGCCCTCATAAAGCTCTGGCGGGTCGGCACGCACGTCACGATGCTCCTGCCACGTCACATTACCACCGGCATCATATTGCCACGACGATATCTGGTGAAGACCGCCAACATGATGTATTTCATCGCGCATTATATTGCCATTTTCATCGTATTCTTCGCTGAAGATTAACTCCGGAGACCCATCGAGCGCCCCATCGGGCTCGCTGTCGCTTTCACGTCGATACTCCCTCAGTTCGCCATTTTCATGGTAGCGCCAGGTCTCGGTAGTGACTATTGAATCCCTGACTTCGTACGCCTCTAAAATTACGTTATTGTCGGCGTCGTACGCATGGTCCACCCACCGGTCTGGCATACCGTCAGCATCCCAGTCCGATTCGAACCGCAGCAGGTAGCCGTAAGGGTCATATTGCCAAGTCTCGATTTCAGTAAAATCATTGCGCCCGCCTTTCTCATACCGCGTTACGTTGCCGGACGCATCGTACTGCCAGCGCGTGAGCAGGTCCGGACGGTTGTCGCCAATAGCGTCCAGGCCCTGTTGCGTCATATTACCGGCGTCATCGTACATCCAGGTGGCTGTGGCATCGGGCGAGCCGTCACCATCCGCGTCAGGTTGTCGCATTGCCAGGCCGAATATTTCCGCGTCAACTCCAAGCGTGGTGTAAAGGTGTTGCAGCGCTGGTGCCGGACGGGCAATACCGTGATCCCGGCTGAATAGACCCATGCTATTGGCCTGCCCCAGCACATGGCGCAGTTCAAATTCCTCCCTGAATATCTCCCAGCGTTGTTCCAGATCCAGGGCAACCCCCTCAAACAGGGCGGCGACTTCCGTTGTGATCTCAATGCCGTTCTCCGGGTTGGCATCGCTATCCATGCTTTGCAGGAGAATCGCGATATTGATTACCGTGTGAAACGGATCAATATATTCCTGCTCCTCGATCTCCAGCTTGCTGCGAATACTTTCGGTAATACCTGTATCCGGGACTGCGTTGCCCTTGCTCCTGAGCGCTTCGTTGATGCCTCGCATTCCCGCGATCACTTCGGAGCCAGCCAATTCAAAGGGGGAAATCTGCGCCGCACCAGGAACTTCGCCCAACAGGGTGCCCCCCAACATAAAGCGGACAATTTCATCCTCTCGGTATTGGAAGCTACCGTCGGAACCGGTGACACCTTCGAGCGTCGGTGTGCTGTAGGCCACGCCGGACACAGCTGAGTCAACTAGATAGCCCGTTTGGCTAACTGGAGCTTCTTGTTTACTCGAATTCGAGCCACCGCCGTCGCACGCTGCCAGTAAAAAGAGTGATATTACTGAGCACATAATCATCAGAAATTGTTGAAACATGTTCTTTTCCTCCAGCCTAACGACCATAGCCACGCATACCCATAATATAAGTATGGTTTTTATTGGTCATCATGTCATTGATCTGACTCAAGCTATAAGCAATAGCTAGCAAGAAACAGACAGCCCCCAATTGGCAAAAAAGGGCCAGACAGATTATCAGAATTGAGCAGATTTCTACGACGGTTTTGAGGTGACTACTGCCCCTCTCCTATTACAGGCATGAGCGGCCACGAATCGCTAAGCTCGCATGTGCGAATGACTTCCCCGGCCCGCATCCGAGCTATCCCTTCCCCCCAGAGTGGCCACCTCGCGGGAAAACCCGGGTGGGGCATTGGGGTAGCCATGGGGTGACTCGGCGAGGCACTTGGGCTTGCTGGGGTAGGTGATAGCCTTAGCTGTAAATCCGAATATGCCGGGGGATGTGTGACACTTTTGCGGCGGGAGTCGGTGGGTGTAATTGCAGCGGATCACTCGGGGCGGCTGACTCGTGGGAAACCGGAGCTCTGGGGCCCTGGAATACTTCCAGTTTGGCCTAGAAGCTGCCGTTGGCGCTGTTATACCGGTGAGGGCAGTAAGGATGTTTAGTGGCCGATCCACGCTAATTCTATATCTAACCGTTTTTCAAAAGAGCGGCGACATACTCTGCGATCGCTTGGTATCCGTATGCGGAGGGATGACAGGGGTTACTGCTACTCGGGTTTATGAGATTGTACTTCTCCCAATCCACCCCTGAGTATTCACCCACATTCCCAACTAGCAAACCTGCTTCAAGTTCTTTGCGGTGCCGCGTAATAAAGTCACTCGCGCTACTGGTGTCAAAATCATTTTGCGGAATAAAAATCACTACAGGCTTAAGGTCTGCCTGCTGGGCCAGCCGCGCATACTGATTGAGTAGGCTGACCAGATTCAGTTCGATTTCGTCACTATCGAAAATTAGCAAGTGATCTGGAAAGCCAAAAAAACGGAGCAGCATCTGCTGTTTGTGATAGACGAAGTAATTACTGCTCAGACTTTGTACAAGGGATGCCAGATAGGGAAATTCTGCCCGGGGCTTGGCCCAAAAATCGTGGTCAAAAGATGAATTCGCAAACTGCAAAAAACTCTCGAGGCTAGATAATGCCTCACCTCCTGGGTGCGGTATCAGGTTACCCGAGGCCATGTATGGCTGGAGCCGAAAATCCGGGACCTTGCTAGCGAGATAAAGCACCGGGCGATAACTATTCACCATGCGGTAGAGGTTTTGGTACATGACACCTAAAACAGCTATTTTTGCCTGTGGATAGTTGGCTCGCTGGAACTGAAGGTTCAGCATAGCTTGCGTAGGCCCGTATCCACCGACACCGTGATTGGCGACCGGGACGCCGAGTAGACCAGCTAGTCTTGCTGGATAACTGGCATCGGCCTCGACTTCAGAACCGTGAGTATACGAGTCTCCGACGACAATGACCTCAGCTAACGCATGATCGTAGTCGCTATAAATCCGCGCCCCTGTCTCGTCATAAGAGTATTCGATCGGCTGTCCCTGGCAGTTCTTTTTAATCCGGGTACGCGGCCCAAAACTGCGCCACCCCAGCACCGGATCTGATGCAGTTTCACGAAACTTTGCCAGACTCTCGTCAGTCAATCTCTCAAGTATATTGTCGCGGTGGTCGAAGAAATCATCGCCGTCAATCAACTGGACGGCAACCCAGGAGAAACCCTCCAAAATGGCTAGCATGAAGGCCAACATGAATAGATAGAAGAACAATTTTTTAGCCATAATGAATTCCAAAACAGGTAGTGCATCATTCTTTCTGTAATTTCCCGGTGGCTTGAAGTGCTGAGCCACTCGGTTATCCTTTTGATTGTGAATTTGGCGATTTACAAAACAAGAGGAGAAACAAAATGGCTCAGCCTGTACAGGATAATGCGATTTACGATGCAGTGGAACTGCTTAAGGACAATGGATTTGACGGACTCGCAGAGGCGGTTACCGTGCTGTTAAATACAGCCATGGTAGCCGAGCGCAGCGAGTACCTGGGCGCCAGGCCCTACGAGCGCTCTGAGAGCCGCTCCGGCTATGCCAACGGTTTCAAGGATAAGACACTCAACACCCGTCTGGGAGCGTTGTCCCTAAAGGTGCCTCAGACCCGGGATTGTGAGTTCTACCCACAGAGCCTGGAGAAGGGGCTTCGCTCAGAACGGGCGCTGTTGCTGTCGATTGCTGAGATGTATGTTCAGGGCGTTTCCACGCGCCGGGTGAAGAAGATTGTGGAAGAGTTGTGTGGCATGGATGTTAGCTCCACTCAGGTATCACGAGCCGCCGCTCAGCTGGATGAATTACTGGCAGATTGGCGAGAGAGGAAACTGGGTGTCTACCGCTATATTGTCCTGGATGCCCGATACGAGAAGGTACGCCAAGGCGGCCAGGTGCTGGATGCGGCGGTCCTGATCGCGTGTGGTGTGGGTGCTGATGGGCAGCGGGACATATTGGGCTGCTCGGTGTCCTTGTCTGAGGCTGAGGTTCACTGGCGGACGTTTCTGGCCTCGCTGAAAGACCGGGGGCTGTATGGTATTGAATTGATTGCCAGCGATGCTCACCAGGGGCTACAAGCGGCTCGCAGGGCAGTTTTCCCCAGTGTGCCCTGGCAACGTTGCCAGTTTCACCTGCAACAGAATGCGGGGCAGTATGTACCGTCGATCGCGATGCGGATGCCGGTGGCCGCGGACATACGCGCGATATTCAACGCGCCGGATCGGCACGAAGCGGAGCGATTATTGGAGAAGTTCGTCGACCGGTATCAAGAGACAGCACCGAAGCTGGCGACATGGGCCGAAGAAGCGCTACCTGAGGGATTTACGGTATTCAGCCTGCCTGCGAGCCACCGGCGCCGACTGCGGACAACTAACCTGATTGAGCGAGTGAATCAGGAAGTAAAGCGCCGCACCCGAGTGGCGAGACTGTTTCCGAATGAGGCCTCGTGCCTGCGACTGGTATCGGCGGTGTTAATGGAAATTGCGGAAGACTGGCAGACGGCGGACAAGCGCTATGTCACCTTTGACGAAGAACTGGCAATTAAGGGATAACCGAATTTACAGAAAGGATGTTGCTTAATCAACCTGCTCGACATCAGCGTCCATGGTATTCCATCTCTATTTTTTAGTAGTGGGCAAGGATAGACTTATTTGGACTATATGTACCAGTGTTTAAGACGACCGCTTGTAGGCGAAAGCGGAAGTAATCGAAACCCTGGCCAGCCCCCTGATTTAGTCCGCTTCCACCACGCAGCGGTCGTTCGACA
>CBDTVJ010000272.1:0-5900 GCA_965363655.1 uncultured Halieaceae bacterium
ATCGCCAAGGAGAGTCATGACATGCCCATGAGCCAACAAGAGATCCAGACCCTGCGGGACCTGATGGAGTACGAGGCTGCGCGCAGCTCACCGCCCGCGGGCTTCCCCCACCTGCCGGACATTCCAGCCGGGCGCTATGTTGACCAACGCTTCTTTGATCTTGAGCTGCAACATATCTGGAGAAAGAGCTGGCTGCTGGCGGCCCATATTGACGAATTACCGGACCCGGGTTGCTTTATGCTGTGGGAAAACGCCGGACAGCCTGTGCTACTGATCCATGGCGACGACGGCGCAATCAATGCATTTTACAATACCTGCAGTCACCGTGGCGCGCCGGTTGTCACCGAGAAGACCGGACAAAAGAAACGCTTTGCCTGTCCCTATCATGGCTGGAGCTACAGCCGCGAGGGCGAGTTGGTGGCTATTCGCGACCCACAGGACTTCCAGCACCTGGATTTTTCCCGCCGCGGTCTGAAGCCTATACGCTGCGAACGCTTCGGCAATCTCATTTTCGTCAACTTCGATTCCCAGGCCCCCACTCTGAACGAATGGTTGGGCCCGATTGCCGAGGAGTGGCAGGAATTCCAGTTCGACAACTGTCGACTGGCAGCACGGCATGTGTTCGACCTCGACTGTAACTGGAAAATTGCCATGGAGGCCAACACGGAGGTCTACCACGTGCGCAGCATTCACCCCACCACCGTAGCCCCCATCCTGGATGACAGGCGCAACGTCAACACGCTCTATCCCAATGGCCACGGCCGGATGATCGCGCCCACCCCGCAGGGCAAAGTCGCCCTGGACGTCATGCCAGTGTCGCCGGACATTGCGCAAATCGATACCGTCGGTGAAATCGGTCGCACCTGCACCCAGTCCTATGGCCTGTTCCCCAACTGGGTCTCACCCCTCAGCCAATTTGCAATTCCACCCATCCTGTTCTGGCCTAATGGCATCAACAAGTGCCGCATGGAAACCTGGACCATGGCACCCCCCTGGAAAGAGGGCCTGCAGCCCAGTTTCTGGACGGAAGATGGTGGTAAGGAGTTATCGGCGGTACTGAAAGAGGATACGCAGTTCGGTGAAAAGATTCAGAAATCCATGGAGTCCTATGGTTTTGAGGGGGTGCCCCTGAGCTACCAGGAGGCGCGTATCTACCACTGGAACCAGGCGGCAGACCGTATGATCGGCAGTGACAACATACCGCCGGAATTACGCGTCGAACAGGTGATTGGCGACGAGTGGATTTACCCCAATGATCCTCGCCGGGCACAACTGAAGCGCTGAACTTAACCTCGAGCCCTATGGCTGCCTGGCGGCACTAGGTCTACACTTTCGAGACCACATAATAACTACAACAGGAATTCACCCATGCCGGAAACGAAGAAAACCTTTTGTCGATTTTGTCATGTGTTTTGTGGCCTGGAAGTTGATGTGGAAGACAACAAGGTTATCGCCGTACGAGGCGACCATGACAACCCGGTTTCTGAGGGCTATACCTGCCCCAAGGGGCGTGCCGAAGTAGAGCGAATCAATCACCCTGACCGCTTGCGCCATTCGCAGAAAAGAGTGGATGGTCGCTTCACAGATATTGATACGCTGCAGGCCATCGATGAAATCGGCGAAAAGCTAAAGAAAATTGTCGAGGAGCACGGGCCGGAATCTGTCGCAGTCTACGTCGGTTGTGGCGGGCACCGCACCTCCGCCGGTGGCCCCTGGTACGTTGACAAATGGTTACGCTCTTTTGGCTCAAAGCGGCTCTATACCTCGCTAACCATTGACTCACCCTCACTAATCATAGCCTACGACCGATTGTTCGGCGGGCCACTGCCGCTGGGCGTGTTTGATATCGACCATGCCGAGAGCGCCCTGTTCGTAGGGACCAATCCAACCGTCTCCCATCAATGGACAATGCCCCAATCCAACCCCGCTACGCGTGTGAAAAAGGCCCTTAAACGTGGTATGAAACTGGTGGTGATCGATCCACGCAAAAGCGATATGGCGGAGAGAGCCCACGTGCACCTGCAGGTCAAACCCGGCGAGGACGCCAGCCTGCTCGCCAGCATTATCAGGGAGATTATTGAAAACAAATGGTATGACCGGGAGTACGTCGCCAATTACGTCAGCGGCTTTGATGATCTCTACGCCGCAGTGCAACCCTTCTCCCTGTCCTATGCAGAGAAACGAACCCACTGCGCGGCAAAAGACATCACTGAAGCGGCGCGACTATTCGCCACCGCCGGCAGTGGCGCCGCCGCATCCGGCACTGGCCTCCATATGGCCAGACACCAGAATCTGACCACCCAGTTGGTACAAACCCTGAACGCAATTTGCGGCCGTTTCGACCGCCGCGGCGGCATGGCCCGCATTGCGGGCACACTGGGCCCTACACTGCCCGGTTCCGGCAACCAGCCACTGCCCATTTCCCTGCGCACAGAACAGCGTTCACGGGTGCGCGATATCCAGGGTATTACCGGCCTGTTCGGTTATCAGGAAATGCCCACCAATACACTCACTGACGAGATATTGACCGAGGGCAAGGGCCAGATAAAGGCACTGATCGTCAACGGGGGTAACCCGGCACTGGTCTTCAGCGATACTGATCACACCCTGAAGGCCCTCGAAAAACTGGACCTGCTGGTGGTCAATGACCTGTTCATGTCGGCCACCGCGAAGCACGCGGACTACGTGATGGCCGTCAAGCATCCCTTTGAACGTGTCGACATCCCCATGCTGTCCGATGCTTACTACCCTTTTTCCTTCAGCCAGTACTCCGACAAAATGGTTGAAGCAGAAGACGATGTCATCGAGGAATGGGAGTTTTTCTGGCGCACGGCCCAGAAAATGGAGACCGGATTCAGCCTGCCCGGTATTGACGCCGCGACAGTTCCCAGCACCGATCAGGTCATTGAAGGCCTGACGCCCGACGCGCGGATTTCACTGGCGGAATTAAAAGCCTCTCCCGCCAGCGGTAAGGTATACGACGAAGGCATCCCGGAAGTCGGCGGTGTCATCCCCGATATGCTGGGGCACAGTGACAAGCGCCTCGCTGCCGGTCACCCGGAGGTGATTTCCGAACTCGCCGAAGTCTTTGCCGAGCAAGTCATGGATACTGGCGCCTATGCATCAGGAGACAGTTTCGATTTCCGCCTGATCACCTATCGTATGGCGGAAGTTTACTGCACCACCGGCAACAACCTGCCCAGCCTGCGCAGGAAACGCAGTTACAATCCGGCCCTGATGAACCAACAGGATATGGAACGCCTGTCACTGCAGGATGAGGACCTGGTCACTATCGAGAGCGGGCACGGCAGGATTGAAGCGGTAGTCGAAAGCAGTGAGCGCCTCGCCAGTGGCACCATCGGATTGGCCCACGGCTGGGGCGACCCTGGTGACCCGCGGCCCACGCGGGAAAAGGGCAGCAATGTGCAGCAGCTGATTCCAAGGGATGTGAACTACGACAAAATTACCGGCCTGGCGCAGCAGAGCGCCTTTCCGGTCAACATCTACCCCAGCCGGGGTTAATCCGCTTCTCTACTGCCGTGACAGTTCTTTCTAACTGATTGAATTATAAGCCAATTTTTGACTAAATCAGAAGAGATGTGAATGCTGACTTTCCTCTGGGGTGACAAGTAACTAGTTCACAATTTCGCTACTCATTTTGATACTTTGACGCCTCCCTGACCCTGTGTAGCATAGCCCGTATCCCCGCACCCTAGAACGGGGGAAGCCCTTTTTTAATGCGATCCCGTAAGGAGAACACAATGTTCAAGAAAACCGCACTCATAGCCGGCATTAGCCTGGCACTGTCAGCCACTGCGCAAGCAGACTATCGCTGGGAAGCCGGCGTAGACATTTCCGGTAATGACAACGATTCCGTCTCGGTCGATGGTACTTTCTACCTGAACCCTGTCGATACCAGTAAGGGCCCTTATGCTGAAGCGGCATTCCTGGATCACTCTTCCTACGTCACTGCGAATTACACCGATGGCGAATTGGATGGCGATATCATCAACGACCTCGAGTACAAGAACTATGGTGCCTCAGGCCGCTATATCACCGATAGCGCCGGCTGGATTCTCGATCTTGGCTACCAGAGGAATGAGCCCGATAATCCACTGGCGAAGATCCTCGGCCCCGATAATTTCGAAATCGACCAGTTCTCCATCGCCGGTGGTAAATACCTGACAGACAACACTACCCTTGTGGGTCGTTACATCTACGCCGAAGGCGATGATGGTGCAGACTTCGATCGCTACACCCTTGAGCTTGAGCACCTGTTTCAGCTGTCCTGGGGTGGCATCAAGGTAGATGCCGTTTACGGACTGGTCGATCTGGATGGTCGCGACGATATAGACATCTATAAGCTCGGCGGTACCTACTACCTGAACAACAACCTT
This sequence comes from uncultured Halieaceae bacterium, assembly GCA_965363655.1. Lineage (GTDB taxonomy): Bacteria > Pseudomonadota > Gammaproteobacteria > Pseudomonadales > Halieaceae > Marimicrobium. The sequence goes on from CBDTVJ010000272.1 coordinate 4,398, forward strand.
GGGTTCGGTGCGTCTTACGCGAAAACTGACGAACTCCTGGATGAAATTGAAGCTTATTCAGTGTTTGCTGAGTGGTTCATCACCGAACAGGTAGCCGCTTCCCTGGAATATACGGACGCAGAACTCGACGATTCTGATATAAGCGCAGACACCATCGTATTTGGTGTTCGCGCACGCTTCTAAGGCGTACCTGAAGTATCAAACCAAAGGGAGGATACCGCAGGTATCCTCCCTTTTTCCTGCCCGCAAATCAGACCTGAAAAAGCGCCTCATTGCTTCCTTCTGTTATCAACTCATCACGGAATCCGGTACCCACACTCCGTGAAAACCCACCGGCACCCGTACAGGTAACTGCACTTTGCAAATAGGTCCCGCCGAGACTTTGGTTGCGTCAAACAGGCAGAAGGCGCTGGTATCAGTATTCTTGTCATAGACGTAGCTGGCAAGATAGCCTTCATCCTCTCCTCCCCCTGATTCGCTGGCGGGAATAAAAACCGCTTCGCCCGGGTTCAGCGCCGGGCCAGGCTGGTAACTATCCACTTCTCCGGTCTGCAAGTCGTATTTTCTAATCCCGCCTTCAGCCTTGCCGATACGCTCCGGTGAATCATTTGTTTCATCGACGATCACGCTGTAACCGTAACGATAGTTTTTAGTCCAGTAGTCACGGTTAACCTGGGGGAATTCCATTGCGCCCTCGTAAATACGATCCACCGACGCTTTACCGGTTTTCATATTCATAGTGAAGCGGGACAGGCGTGCGGGGTGGAAAAAGTCGTGAGAATTCTTGACCCAGAGATGATCATAGCGCGCTGCATCGACCTTCACTTCATCACCCTGTTCAAAGGAGTTCATGATGTGGAAAACAAAACAGGAGGGGATATCGAACCACTTCACGTCGGCGTTGCTACCGGTGCGCGGCATCACACCAAAGCGACAGGGTGCATTATCATCCCACTTGAAGGGCAAGCCACTTCCCGCGATGGCGGACATCCAGGAAAAACGTACCTGCATCTCCATAAAGACCACATAATTGTCGGTGACCGCGAAGTCGTGGATCATACTGGGGCCGGTTAGTTCAATCGGCTCCACCTGCAACATATTACCCTTGGCATCCGCACGCATGTAGGTGAGGTAGGGCTCCATTACATCGTAGCCAAAAAACAACAGCTCACCAGTGGCTGGATCAATGCGGGGATGTGCAGTCATATTACCCGGCAGCTTGCCGTCGTAGTTGAACACACCCTCGGTGGATAAATCGTCCGGATTGATGATGTAGGGGTAGCCGAACTCTCCCAGCGACATGAGTTTTCCGCCGTGATACAGCAGGGACACGGCGCTGGTTGTATCTTCCGGTTTAGGCACACCAAAACCACCTGTCTCCTTGCGATAAACCGGCGTATCCACGTAGCGATTTCGATACCACTTGGCCTGCCCGCCCTCCAGGCGAATACCGTGGATCATGCCATCACCACCAAAGAAGTGATCGCTGATACCCGAGGATGA
>CBDTVJ010000273.1:0-5889 GCA_965363655.1 uncultured Halieaceae bacterium
ACCTGGTGCGGGACAACCCTGATTTTGTGAGCTATTTTCGCCAGGCCACACCTGAGCAAGAGCTGGCCAGCCTGCCACTGGGCTCACGCCCCGCGCGTCGTAATGCGGGTGGCGGTATCGAGAGCCTGCGGGCGATTCCCTGGATATTTGCCTGGAGCCAGAATCGCCTGATGCTGCCGGCCTGGCTTGGTGCCGGCGCGGCGTTGGCGGCCGCGGTCGAGCGGGGAGAGCGCGAGCGCCTGCTGGAAATGGCCAGCCATTGGCCCTTCTTTGCAACCCGCCTGTCCATGCTGGAGATGGTCTTTGCCAAGTCTGACGCCGGTATATCTGCGTATTACGACAAACACCTGGTGGCTGCCGACATGCAGTCCCTGGGCGAGGTACTGCGCGCGCAGATTGGCAGTGATACTGCTGTGGTGCTGGATTTGCTGGAGCGCGCAGAGCTGCTGTCGGACCAACCCTGGTTGCAGCAGTCGATACAGCTGCGCAACGTTTATACCGATCCCCTCAACTTTCTGCAGGTGGAATTGCTGTCGCGTCAACGTAACCATGGCGACGAGAGGGTGGGGCAGGCCATTATGGTAACCATCGCCGGCGTTGCGGCCGGTATGCGCAATACAGGTTGATAACACGGTGGATGAGTAATGGAATCTGGATTAAACAGCGATCTGCTGATTATCGGCGGTGAGGGTGATCTCGCCCTGCGTAAACTTTACCCGGCACTGTTTTCCCTGTGGGTAGGGGATTGCCTGAATGAGGATATGCGCATTATCGCGCTGGCGCGGCGTGAGCTGGAGCGGGATGATTTCCTGACGCTGGTGCGCCAGTGGTTTGACGAGAACAAGGACGATCGACCGATCGACGAAGCGGCGTGGACCGCCTTCACCGCACGGCTGCAATATTTCAGTGCGGACGCGACCTCCAGTGCGGGCCTTGATCATCTGCGCGAACAATACTTCCAGGATGAGGAACGTGACCTGGTGGTTTACCTGGCAACGCCGCCAGCGATTTTTGCGCCAGTGTGCAAGGCCTTGCAGTCAGCCAGCCTGGCCAGGCCGAGCACGCGGATCGTGGTAGAGAAGCCTCTGGGGCACGACCGGGAATCCTTTCTGGAGATCAATGCCGACCTGTGTTCCATCTTTAATGAGGAGCAGGTGTATCGCATCGATCATTACCTGGGCAAGGAGACCGTGCAAAACCTGCTGGCCCTGCGCTTTGCCAATTCTTTCCTCGAACCGCTGTGGAACAACCAGCACATCGACAATATCCAGATCACGGTGGCCGAGAGCATTGGTGTTTCCGGTCGCTGGGATTTCTACGATGAGGCAGGCGCCATGCGCGACATGGTGCAAAACCATTTGCTGCAGCTGATGTGCCTGACTGCGATGGAGCCGCCCGCACACCTGTCGTCGACAGATGTGCACACGGAGAAGCTCAAGGTGCTGTCCTGCCTGCGCACCATAGACAACGAGGGTGCGCGCAGAAATACCGTGATCGGCCAGTACACCGAGGGTGCGGTCGGCGGCCAGCCAGTGGTGGGATACTGTGAGGAGGAGGAAGCGGCAGCCACCTCAGGCACCGAGACCTTTGTCGCCATCAAGGCGCAGATCGACAACTGGCGCTGGGCTGGTGTGCCCTTCTACCTGCGCACGGGCAAGCGTATGCCGCGGCGGGTCTGCGAGATTGTGGTGGAGTTCAAGCAGGTGCCGCACTCGATCTTTGGTGGTCAGCCGATGTCAGGCGCGCCTAACCGGCTAATACTGCAACTGCAGCCCGAGGAGATCATTCGCCTGGAACTGATGAACAAGGTGCCGGGGCTGGATGCCGGCATGCCGCTGAAAAAAGTGTCCCTGGACGTGAGTGTGCCAGTGGGCAGCAAGACGCATACGCCAGGGGCCTACGAGCGCTTGATGCTGGATGTACTGCGCGGCAATTCTACCCTGTTTATGCGCGCGGCTGAGGTCGAGGCGGCCTGGGTCTGGGTGGACCAGATACATGCCGCGTGGAAGCGCATCGGCAAAGTGCCGCAGGCCTATACCGCAGGTACCTGGGGTCCATCGGACTCCATTGCCCTGGTGGCGCGCAGCGACCGCAGCTGGTTTGAATCTTCCTGATGAGTCTTATTATGCATGAGTTCGAGAACAACCTGGCCCTCTGCGAGCGGCTGGCGCAATGCATTGCCTCCGGTCTGGATGGCGCGCTGAATCTGCGCGAGCAAGCTACCCTGGCGGTGTCGGGTGGATCAACACCCAAGCCGCTGTTTGCTGCGTTGTCGCGCTGTGAGCTGGACTGGTCGCGGGTGCGAGTCACCCAGGTAGACGAGCGCTGGGTGCCGGAGGATCACCCGGACTCCAATGCGCTGCTGATCCGTGAACACCTGCTGCAGGGACACGCGGCGGCCGCCTCTTTTGACAGCATGAAAGTCGATATAGAGGACGCCTTCGCCGCCGAAAGCGCCTGCACGGCAGGCCTTGCTGCGTTCGCCGATGCCATTGACGTGGTGGTGCTTGGGATGGGTGAGGACGGGCACACCGCGTCGTTCTTCCCCGCAGCTGAAACGCTGGCGGAGGCCCTGGATCCCGCCACAGAACGGCTTTGCCTGGCGGTGCGACCGCCGGCGGCACCGCATGATCGCATGACCCTGACGCTGGCCGCCCTGCTGCGCAGCCGGCAACTGTACCTGCATATCACCGGCGCCAAAAAACTGGCCGTGTTGCAGCAGGCGCTGGCCGCCAAAGACGCGATGACGTATCCAATACATGCGGTATGCCAGCGCAGCGACAAGCCCCTCGAAACCTTTTACGCTCCCGGGAGTTGAGTCATGCACGCCGTTATTGAAAATGTCACCGAGAAGCTGCGGCAGCGCAGCGCAGACCGCCGCGGTCGCTACCTCGATCACTGCCGGCAGACGCTGCAGCAGTTGCCGCCCAAAAAGCGCCTGTCCTGCGGCAATATCGCCCACGGTTACGCGGCCTGCAGCGATGACGACAAGAGCCTGATTGCCGGCATGGAGGCGGCCAATATCGGCATTATCAACGCCTACAACGATATGCTCTCCGCGCACCAGCCCCTGGCCCTGTACCCTGACCAAATCAAGCAGTTCGCCCGGGAGCTGGGCGGCACCGCCCAGGTGGCGTCAGGTGTCCCGGCCATGTGCGACGGTGTGACGCAGGGACAGCCGGGCATGGAGCTGAGCCTGTTCAGTCGCGACGTGGTTGCTATGGCGACTGCCATTGGTCTCAGCCACAACATGTTCGATGCGGGGCTGTGCCTGGGTATCTGCGACAAGATAGTGCCGGGCATGATGATTGGTGCCCTGCAGTTTGGGCATCTTCCCGTTGCCTTCATCGGCTCGGGGCCGATGAGTTCCGGGGTTCCCAACAAGGAAAAGGCGGCCGTGCGCCAACTCTACGCGGAGGGCAAAGCCAGCGATAGCGAGCTGCTGGCGGTGGAATCCGCCTCCTATCACAGCGCGGGTACCTGCACCTTTTACGGCACCGCCAACAGCAACCAGGTGTTGATGGAAATGCTTGGCGTGCAGTTGCCAGGCAGCTCCTTCCTGCATCCGGACGACCCGCTGCGGCCATTGCTGACCCGGCGCACGGTGGAGGCGCTGATGTCCTGCACCGCCGACTCCGGCACTTACCGGCCGCTGTCACAGGTGATCTGCGAAGAGTCTATTGTTAACGCGGTGGTGGCATTGCTCGCTACCGGTGGTTCCACCAACCACGCCCTGCACATGGTTGCCATTGCTCGCGCCGCAGGCATAGAGCTGCAGCTGGCGGACTTTGACGAGCTGTCGCAGGCGGTGCCCCTGCTGGCGCGGATTTATCCCAATGGCAGCGCCGACATCAATGACTTCCAGCGGGCCGGTGGTATGGCCTTCCTGGTGCGGGAACTGCGTAGCGGTGGCCTGTTGAATGAGTCGGTGGTGAATCTCCTCGGCAACGACCTGGATGCCTGGTGCGCGGTGCCGGAGTCCGGTGCGGATGGTGTGGTCAGCTGGACATCCACCGTCGAGACCTCGGCGGATACCGCCGTGCTTGCTACAGTCACCGCGCCGTTTGCCGATGAGGGCGGCTTGCGCCGCCTGCAGGGCAACCTGGGTGAGTGCGTGATAAAGGTTTCCGCGGTGGACGAGCAGCATCACAGCCTCACTGCACCCTGCCGCATATTCCATAGCCAGGAAGAACTGAAGGATGCCTTCGAGGCGGGTGAAATGGAACGCGATATGGTCGCGGTGGTGCGCTTCCAGGGCCCCTCGGCCAATGGCATGCCTGAGCTGCACAAGATGACACCGTTTCTGGGAATTTTGCAGGACCGCGGATTCAAGGTGGCACTGGTTACCGACGGTCGCATGTCGGGGGCCTCTGGCAAAGTGCCGGCGGCGATTCACCTGTCGCCGGAGGCCGCCCAAGGCGGGCCGATAGCCCTGCTGCGCGACGGCGATGTGATCGAGCTCGATGCGCACAATGGTGTGCTTAACGCGCAGGTGCCGCTGGCAGAGTGGCAGCAGCGCAAACCGGCGGCAGCGCCAGTAGCGCAGAACAGCCTGGGTCGGAACCTGTTTGAAATGTTTCGCGGTGGGGTCAGCGATGCGGCACTGGGTGCCTCGGTGTTTGAGTCGCCCTAGACTCTGCTGAGCACACGCTGTGGAATCGCCTCGCGGATTGCCCACAGGTCTTCCTGCAGGGACAGGCTGGTGGCCAGCGGAAGAATGCCTGACTCGGTTTTACCGTCGAGGATGTCCTGGCTGACCTGCCCGATCTGGTAGTCGAAGCCCACTGAACTGCGCCCGTCCTCGAAATGATCGATACGCTGGTCCAGGTGGTATAGCGAGCAGCGCTCGGCGCGCCAGAAATCCGGAATCGTAATAAGGCCCTCGGTGCCAATGATGTAGGTCCAGTTATGCAGCTTGCAGCGGAAACTGGTGCCCAGCGTGGCCATACAGTCGCCGTAATCGAAAATCGCCGTGACATCGTCTTCCACCCCATTGGCCGCGCGGCGACCGGTCACCTGTATGGTGCGCGGGCTGCGACCGGTGAACAGCCGGGCGGCGGCGACCGGGTAAATGCCCATTTCCAATACAGCGCCGCCGCCAACGCGGGCGTCGTATTCACGCAGGTCCTCGCTGTATTCCATGGGGTAACCAAAGTCAGATTTGATGTGTAGCAGTTCGCCTACACGACCCTGCTCCAGCCACGCCAGGGCGCGGCGAACGGCGGGCAAATACCAGGTCCACATGCCCTCCATCAGGTAGCTGCCGGTGTCCTGCGCGGTGGCGATAAGCTGGCGGCACTGTGCCGGGCTGATCACCAGCGGCTTTTCGCAGAGCACGGCCTTACCGTGCTGCATGGCATCGGTGCAGTGCTGTAAATGATAACTGTGCGGGGTCGCCACGTAGACCGCATCGACCGCCGGGTTTTCATACAGGGCGGCGTAGCCCTCATGCGCGTGTTGCAGCCCGTACTGGTCGGCGAAAGACTGCGCGCGGGCGCCGTCCCTGGCCGCCACGGCCACCAGTTCAGCATTATCGGTAGCGGTAATATCCTGTGCAAAAGTATGGGCGATACGACCTGGGCCGATGAGGCCCCAGCGCACTTTCGCATTACTCATGGGCAACTCCCTCGGCTATATGTGGTCTAGAGATTAACGGCTTATCCCAATGGGTACCACAGGTCCTGGCCCTGGCGGTTTATCTGCTCATCACGCGCTTCGGGCTGCGGTCCACCCTGAATAAGCCCCAGTGCTTTTCAGCGCCGCGTGCATTGCCAGGATCGCCCTTCCAGGGCTCATCGAACGCTTCAAAGAAGAACACCGTGGTATTGGTCTGCCGTGCCCACTGCTGCAGCTCATTAAAATAGCGCAGCTGGTTGGCCTCGCTGGCCC
>CBDTVJ010000274.1:0-5885 GCA_965363655.1 uncultured Halieaceae bacterium
AGGCGGCCCTGTGGCTGCGTGATGCCGGAGCAAAGCTCGTGGGCGTCGACACAGCGTATGTCGACCACCCGTTGGCGACGCAACTCGCCGATCATCGAGGTGGCCCTCTGGCGCCATACCTTGTCCCTCGGTACGAGTCGGAAACCGGAAGAATCGCATCTGAAGACTTCCCGGAACTTCATCCGGCTCACCGGGCGCTACTCGAGGCGGAGATCCCCACTATTGAGAATGTGGGAGGCGATGTCGACCTCCTGCTCGGCAAGCGGGTCACGATCCAGTCGTTCCCCTGGCGATGGCCGGAAGGTGACGCCTGCCCGGTGAGACTGGTCGCCCTGCGGGACGACCGGGGTGACTATCGAATTGAGACGGGAGAAGAAAAGTGAGCGACCTTAAATTTTACGACCTGAGCCATGTGTGGGGCCACGGAATGCCGGAGTGGCCCTCAGCTCCCGGCATCGGGGTCAACCGGATACAGTTCCACGCCAACCATGGGCAGTCCGTCCACGAAATGGATGCGATCATGCATCGCGGGACACACATGGACGCACCCGTGCACGTCACGGCCGACTGGCCGACCATCACGGGTTACGAGACGTGGCGCTTCTTCGGCACGGGGGTAGCCGTCTCGATTCCGAAAGGCCGGTGGGAAGTGATTACTCCCGACGACCTCGAAGCGGCCGAGCCGCGCATCCAGCCCCACGACATCGTGATGATCAACACCGGGTCGCATCGGCAGTTCGGCGACAACGACGACTACTTCTGCTACTCACCCGGCCTCTACGACGATGCCGCGCGTTGGCTCGTTGAGCGCCAGGTGAAGCTTGTCGGCGTCGGCGTCCAGGCCATGGACCATCCGATGGGTACGAAACTCGTTGCGCACGGAATGGGGCCGTCCCAGCCTCATCTCATCGAGGAGTACCGACAAGAGTTCGGGCACGACCCCGCCGAGGACTTCCCTCACTGGGAGCCCGCACACAAGATCCTCATGGGGAACGGGATACCCGGTATCGAAAATATCGGTGGAGACCTCGATGCGGTGACGGGCAGGCGATGCACATTTGCTGCCTTTCCGTGGCGATGGACCGAGGGCGATGGATGCGGAGTCCGTGTGGTCGCCATCGTTGATCCGGACGGGAGCTACCGGATCAGTCAGGACGAAGACACATAGGGTGTGGCAATTTAGCAGGAGTCCTCGGGTAGCACACAACTAAGTAGCGCGACGTGAAAAGTGACCGCGCTGCAAAGAGTTACGAGGTCTTCTCCGGACAAGCAGTTGACAACCGTTCAATATGGGGATAGCCTTATCCCACTGAGCGACACACTGAATCTTACCATGCGGGACACGAGGGAAAAGAGGATGAATATGAATCAACGTATTTGTGGAGTTGTTTTTGCCAGTCTATTAGCTGTTGGAATGGCAACTGGAGTCTCTGCACAAGAGGCCGACGAAGTAACACTGGAAGACGACGAATTAGTACTGGAAGAAATTATCGTCACCGGGCGAAAACGCGAGGAAGCGCTGAGAGATGTTCCGGTGGCCATAACGGCCTTCTCGCAGGATTACATGATTGAAAGCGGCATTACCAATCTTCAAAAACTGTATGAAGCGACCCCTGGACTGACCTTCGACACCGCACACGGTGACAGGAACAGTTCTCAGCCGGCAATTCGTGGAGTCCAGTCGAACCGGGTTCTCAGCACATTGCAAAAGGTCACCAGCTTTGTCGATGGCATACCTATGGCTGGGCAGGTAGCGAGTTTGACCTTTGCCGGTATTGATCAGGTGGAGGTATACCGTGGACCGCAGAGTGCGGCCTTTGGACGCGCTACCTTTGCCGGTGCAATAAATTACACTACCTCTGATGCCACCGAGCAATTCGAAGGCCGAATACAGGCCCGAACGTCTAACCTGGATGACAATGAGCTAGGTATCTCCATTTCTGGTCCTCTGGGTGACAAGCTGGGTTATCGCTTGACATTTATAGCCGATGAGTTTACCGGTCCCGATGAATGGACCGCGAATAATGGCGCCAAGTTGGGTACTGAGGAAACCAAGACCTTTATCGCGAAAGTGAACTTTGAGTTCAGTGAAAGGGTAGATGGTGAACTGATTTATATGTATGTGGAACAGGATGACACCTATGGCCCCTTCAACCGTCTTGACCCGGCGGACTGCAATTATGACGATGACAGCGGCATTTTCGTTCGGACTGGAGGTAGATTTCTTGAACTGCCGAGTGGTGCATGGGATTGCGATGTCTATGGTACTCCATTAAGGAGAAATCATGACGCGCTTGGCCAGTTTTCTGCAAACTATGATGACCATATCGATGAGTACACTGCCGCTGCCCCTGGGGCGGATACCGACGGTGATGGCATTGTGTCCCTGGAAGAATACCTGGCCCAGACAACTCCTGCGTTTGGAACTTTCGAGCAGGCCCTCTTAGGACAGACGATGCAGCCTCGTGTCGAGAACAAGCGTCAGCGCCTCCAGGGCTCGCTAAACTTCGAAATCGGCGACAGCGGGCACCTGTTGCAGGTCCTGGGCATGACCAATGAGGAAGATTTTTACCGCTGGTTCGATGCTGACCGAAGCGACGCACTCCCGGTCTTTTTCATGAATAACATTTATATGGCGGGTCTTCTGACCATGTATGCCGGCACTGCATCTCAGCCGTCTACAGAAGATTATGCCGAGGTTCGCTGGGTATCACCTTCAGATGACCGCTTTCGTTATATGGTGAGTGCGGCCTATTACGCTTATGACTATCGTATCGAGGTTTTTTCAAACTGGGGTGCAAGGGAGTATGGTCTTACCCATTCCGACGGTACTGAGATAAGTGCTCTGCGTAACATTGTCATTGGCCAGGGCATGACAAATGTTGGAGTAGCCTTCGGTCTGCAGTATGACTGGACTGACAGAACCACGTTCTCCTTTGAAGGTCGTTGGCAGAATGATGAAAACTGTGGCGAAGATGCCGTGGTGGAAGGAAAATTGTGCCAGGAGGCGGATTCATTCGCACCGCGTCTGGCGTTCAATACGGCTATCACGGACAACCATAACATCTATGGACAAATCGCTCAGGGCACTAACCCTGGCGGGGTTAACCTGGCCTACATTGATCCCAACATAGTGGACTCATTGGCGGTGGCACGTGGGGATATTCCCGTTCCGGACGTGCCGGGAGCGGTCAACGCCGGCGTCCTCTACAATGGTCAAGATGGTAATCCGCCACCCGCCGTGGATTACATGGCAGACGATTGGAAATACTATGAAGAAGAGGTACTGACCAATTTCGAAATCGGTGTCAAGGGCCGCTTTGGTAATGGGCGGGGTACCTACGAATTGGCAATGTTTTATATGGATTGGGAAAACGTCCTTGATAGGCGGATACTAGACTGGAATGACGATACGCCGGGTGGCTGGAACGAGGGCTACTGGAACGATTATGTGGAGGCCCACACCTATCTGAATGAGGGCGATGCCGTCATAAAGGGCTTGGAGTTCAGCTCGCGTTACAACATTACTGACATATGGTCGGTAGAGGGCAACCTTACCTTGCTGGATGCTACCTATGACAACTACTGTGCGCCACAAGCTACTGAATACTTCACCTCCAACACGCCTCCTTTAGAAACCGTTCTGCCGATTTTGACCCGGGAAGAAGATGGTGTACTGGTAGCATGCGGTGTCGTCGATGGAAACAAACTCCCGCGGATAGCGGATCTCAGTGGCATGCTGAGAGTCGCAGCGGACATGCCAAATGAGATATTCGGTTTTAGCCAGCGCTACGATGCAAACTTGCTATACGAAGGTTCCCACTATGATGATCCTTTGAACCTGGTTAAGCGCAACTCAGTTACGACCGTGAATCTTGCAGCAATATTTGTTCATCCCAAGGTGACCCTGCGTTTTTTCATCAACAACGTGACGGACGTAGAGGAACCTCGGTCGCTGGGCTGGGGCACCTTCCTGACAGACAATGCTAACCCCACGGTGAGGCCTAGCCAGACTGCTTCGTGGTCGGTCTTACCGAGAAGGCCACGCGAGTATGGTATGACCTTGATTTACCGCTTTGGAAGTAACTAAAGGCAATTGTTAACGGCCGCGTGATTTTCTGCGCGGCCGTCTTGCCGAAGCGGTCGGCGTTTCGAAGCTGGCTGAATCTGCCCAGCCGTTGCTCGTCGATCTCAACGCATGGTGCGGCAACGTGTCCACACCCGTGGCCGCCGAGCCATTCGAACTCAAGTACAATGTCGGAAATAAGTATATTATTTCAACATTGTCTATAATTCGAATAACAGGAAACTCCCATTGACCACAACATCATGACTGATTCTAGCGGCACTTCCGTTCGTCTCAATACTCAAATCCTTGCCGGCGTTGTCGCCTGTTTCGTGTTGTCCGGTTTTGCAGCTTTGCTGTATCAAACAGCCTGGATGCGGCAATTTTCACTGGTGTTCGGCACCTCTGAACTCGCCGTTGCGGCGGTGTTGTCGGCCTACATGGGCGGCTTGGCAGTGGGCTCTGCGATCGCCGCAAAATGGGTTGATCGCATTCGCCGCCCGGTTTTGTTTTACGGACTGCTGGAGGCGGGCATAGCCATCTCAGCACTACTGGTACCATGGCTGCTGCAACTCACCCACGGACTCTACATCGCTGTCTTCGGTGGTCAGCCGGAGCCGGTGGATTCGAGCGGTCTGGCGCAATCGTTTTTCTATTTGGGTACGGCGTTCATCGTCTTGATGATTCCCACCAGCTTCATGGGAGCGACGCTACCGTTATTGACCAAATACGTGGTGCGCTCTGACGCGCAGGTCGGGCCGCGTGTAGGTCTTCTATACGCGACCAACACGATGGGCGCGGTGGGCGGCACCGTCGTCGCTGGTTTCCTGCTGCTGCCAATGCTCGGGCTGAAGGGCACGGTCTATGTTGGTGTTGCCGTCAATTTATTGGTTTTCCTTATCGCCGCATTAATCGCCAAAGCCGTCGCTAATGTTCAGACAGAAAGTGCAGCCCCCCAAACAGCCCCCCAAACAACATTGTCAAATGCGGGAAACAACACCACTGGTTTATCAAAACGACACTTGATATTGCCGTTAATGTTGTTGTCCGGCGCCAACTCGTTTGTGTACGAAGTACTGTGGACAAGATTGCTCGGACACATACTCGGCGGTAGTGTCGCGGCATTCGCAACAATGCTGGCAAGTTTTCTTGGCGGTATTACCATTGGTAGTGCAATCGCGGCTCGTTTTGCGACAACGCGGTCGCAGGCTATCTACGGATTAATCGCCGTGCAGTGCGGCGTTGCCGTCGCATCGGTGCTGATCTATCACTATCTGCCGCTGGCGATTCCGGAGCAGGTTGGCCTGAAGGGCAACGTTCTGCTCGCCGTTGTGATCTTGTTACCGGCGACACTGTTCATCGGTGCGTCGTATCCATTCGCCGTTCGCATCTTTGCACTTAGCGAGAAGGATGCCGCATCGGCGGCGGCGAAGGTCTATTCATGGAATACTGTCGGTGCGATTGTTGGCGCAACGGTCGCGGCCTTTTTCCTGATACCCGCTTTGAAATACGAAGGCGCGGTGAAATTTGCCGTGCTGATGAATCTCGCATTGGCCATCGTCGCGAGTTTATTAATCCAGTCGCAGAATGCCAGGCGTCGTTTAATGATTCAGGCTGCGACTGTCATGGCGCTGCTGGCCACCGTACTTGGGTATCGCCCTGATGTTCCGGAAGACATCTTGCGCACCTCGCCGGTGTATGCACCAAAGGAAGGCGAGCTGCGTTACTACGAAGTGGGTCGTTCAGCGACTGTCATCATTATTGAGGAAGCCGGCTTCTTTAATATTCGCACCAATGGACTTCCCGAGGCGTCGACGAA